>NZ_JBANEL010000030.1:0-41499 GCF_040187735.1 Comamonas sp. w2-DMI
TGCGGTTGCCGTGGGTGCAGCGGCCACGGGCGTCGGCGGTGCTGTCGCAGCCGGCGCGCGCATGGCTCCGGCTGCGGCCAAGCTGGCCGGCAGCGGTGCACGTGCCGCCGTCGGGGCCGCCAGCAGCGCGAAGTCGGCGTTTCAGGCCGGCTCCGCGTCCGCTGGCGGTGGCTTCAAAGGCGCAGCCGCCGGCGTGGGCAATGTCGCCAAGACCGGCGCGCAGGCCGCCGGGCAGAAGGTGGCCGATGGCGCGCGCTCGATGAAGGAGCGTGTCGCCGCTGCCTTCCGGCCGGATGACGCCCCTGCATCCAGTGGCCCGCAGAGCGCAGCCGATTCGGCAGCGCCTACCGCTGCCGAACAGCCCGCCTGGGCCAAGCGCCTGCATCGCAGGCAGCAACTGACCCATGCCGCGACGACTGCCGCCCACACGCTGCGCGGTGGCGATGGCGGCAGCTCCAGCCAAGGCCCCAGCCTGCGCGATTCCGACTCATAAGGAGATAGACCATGCGATTCAAAAGACCCCAGGTGCGCTACGCCGACACGTCGCAGCCCGCCACGCCGTACCAAGCCGCAGGCCAGGTCTGGGACGAGCGCATCGGCTCGCCGCGCGTGCAGGCGAAGAACTGGCGCCTGATGGCCTTCGGCTGCCTCGCTCTCGCATTGCTGATGGCCGGTGGCCTGGTCTGGCGCTCGGCGCAGTCCATCGTGACGCCCTATGTGATCGAGGTCGATCAGGCTGGGCAGGTGCGTACCGTGGGCGAAGCCGCCACGCCGTACCGGCCCAGCGATGCGCAGGTGGCCTACCACCTGGGCCGCTTCATCGGCCTGGTGCGCTCGCTGTCCATCGACCCCATCGTGGTTCGGCAGAACTGGCTCGATGCCTACAACTACACCACCGACAAGGGCGCCGTGGTGCTAAACGACTACGCCCGCGTGAACGATCCGTTCGCGCGCATCGGCAAGGAGTCGGTGACGGTGCAGATCACCAGCGTGACCCGCGCCAGCGACACGTCTTTCAACGTGCGCTGGACGGAGACGCGCTACGTCAACGGCGCCCTGGATCGCACCGAGCGCTGGAACGCGGTGATTTCCATCGTGCAGCAGACCCCGCGCACCGAGCAGCGCCTGCGTAAGAACCCCTTAGGCATCTACGTCAACGGACTGTCGTGGAGCCGCGAACTGGAAGGAAACGAAGGAGCAAAACCATGAATGCGATTTTCCGTAAATCCGCCTTGCCGCTGATCTTGCTGGCATCCAGCGTCTTGTTCTCGGGCTGCGCCACGCAGGGCAAGCCGCCGCCGGTCATCTCGCTCGACGAGCCGGTGCAAGCCCAGCCGCTGCCCGAGGCGCCGAAGCCGGTGGAGGTCGTGACCGTGCCCGAGGTGTTGCCGATGCCGGCGCAGATGAAGCCCGTACCGGATGCCAAGTCTGCGGTGGAACCCGCCGATGAAACCGTGCGCGTGGCCCGCGCCAATGCCGAGGCGCGCATCGCGCCCACGCGCGAGGGCTACGTCAATGCGATTCAGGTGTGGCCCTTCACTGATGGCGCGCTGTACCAGGTCTATGCGGCCGTGGGCCGTGTGACGGTGATCGCGCTCCAGCCCGGCGAGGAACTGGTGACGGTCGCCGCTGGCGACACGGTGCGCTGGATCGTGGGCGACACATCGAGCGGCAGCGGTGAGGCGTTGCGCGTCAACGTGATGGTCAAGCCGATCCGCTCGGGCCTGAAGACGAATCTCGTCATCACCACAAGCCGACGCACCTACCTGCTGGAGCTGACCTCGACCGAGAAGACGTGGATGGCGTCGGTGTCCTGGGAGTACCCCAAGGACAAGATGCTGGCCCTGCAGCGCCAGGCGCAGGCGGCCAGCGCCGCTGCGCCGGTCGATGCGGGCCTGTCGCTGGAGAAGATCCGTTTCCGCTACGCGGTCAGCGGCAGCAATCCGCCGTGGAAGCCCCTGCGTGCCTTCGATGACGGTGAGAAGGTCTACATCCAGTTTCCGCCGGGCATTGCCCAAGGCGAGCTGCCGCCGCTGTTCGTGATCGGCGCGCAGGGCGACGGCCAGCTCGTCAACTACCGATTCCGCTCACCGTACTACATCGTGGATCGGCTGTTTGGCGCGGCCGAACTGCGCCTGGGCGGGGACAAGGGCGACGTGGTGCGGATCGAGCGCACGGATGGCACGCGGAGGAACTGACCATGAGCCAGGACGACATTCCCGACCATGCCGCGCCGCAGACCGGCAAGGTGGCGCCCGAGGCAATGGCGCTGCGCGCGCAGCCGCGTCCGGTGACTCGGTTGAATCGGCGCACGCTAGCCATCCTCACCGGCGGCCTGTCGGTCGCCGTGCTTGGGGCCACGATCTGGTCGTTGCAGCCGCATCGGCGCGGCGCGGGCGAGCAAACCGAGCTGTACAACGTGGATCGCGTCTCGAAGTCCGAAGGGCTGGACGGCCTGCCTTCCGACTATTCCAAGCTGCCGGCGAAGGTGCCGGAGCTGGGGCCACCGCTGCCGGGCGACCTCGGCCCGGCCATCGTGAAGTCACAGCAGCCGGTGACACCGGCCTATGCGCCGCCAGGCCACGACCCGGAGGATGCTCGGCGCAAGGAAGCCGATGCCGCTGCGGCCTCGACGGTGTTCTTCCGCTCGGGCAATCCAGGCAAGACCGCTGCACCGGCGACTGCGCAAGCCGCTGCGGCGGGCCCGGCATCGGCCTTGGCGGGCTTTGATCCGCTCGCCGCCGGGCCGGCCTCGACGGCGGCACAAACTCAACAATCCGCGTCCGACCCGACCGCCGTGCAGAACCGACAAGACCAGAAAGAGGCTTTCCTGAAAGGCGCTTCTACGGAAACCCGCAATTCCGGCCAACTGACCCTGCCGGCTTCGCCGTACCAGGTCATGGCCGGAACGGTGATCGCTGGCGCGCTGGTGACGGGTATCAAGTCCGACCTGCCGGGCGACGTGATCGGCACGGTGACGGAGCCTGTCTACGACTCGGCCACGGGTAAGTTCCTGCTGATCCCGCAGGGTTCGCGCCTCATGGGCAAGTACAACAGCCAGGTGAGCTACGGGCAGAGCCGCGTGCAGGTGGTGTGGAACCGCATCATCCTGCCGGACACGTCTTCGCTGACGCTCGACAACCTGGCGGGTACCGACCCGGCCGGCTATGCCGGCCTGGAGGATGGGGTCGATTGGCATTGGGATCGCGTTTTTGCCGGCGCGGCTCTGACCACGCTGCTGGGCGTGGGCGCCGAGCTGGCCGCGCCGCAGAACCGGCAGGACGGCAACCGCGTCATCATCGCCGGACAGGGCAGTTTGCAGGACAGCGTGAACCAGGTAGGCCAGGAGATGACCCGGCGCAACATGAACATCCAGCCGACGTTGACCGAGCGGCCGGGCCTGCCGGTTCGCATCATCGTGAACCGCGATCTCGTGCTTCGGCCGTACCAACCGTTGTTCTTCAACCGGGGAGCGATGCGATGAGCACGACCAAGAAGCTGCGGCTGGGGCCGCTGCCGAAGACCGAGAGTGTCAAGCTGACCTTCGCATGTCCCGCTGGCTTGAAGACAGACCTTGACCGCTATGCCGCGCTACATGCGCAGACCTACGGCGAAACGGTCGATGCGGCGACGCTGATCCCGCACATGCTGGAGGCATTCATGGCGGGGGATCGTGGATTCAGGAAAGGAACGACCGCCAAGGTCGTTCCGCAGAAACAGACCTGACGACCTTGCCGCCACTTCAACGACAAAGCGCAGCCTGAGGCTGCGCTTTGTCGTTCCGGGGGCAGTTGGGCTACTATAGAGAAAGGAGAAAGGCAAGTCGGCCTGCTGTTGGGAAACGTCCCCCGATGCAACGCGCTCCGGCTTTCTTCCTCATCGCTCTTATGTGGCACCTAGCCCACAACGCAGCAGTCAATCCAAACTGCCCGAAACAGAGCTAACCTCGCGTCCCATATAGAGTTTCAAGCCCTGGGCGATTTGCGCTCAGGGCTTGACACGAGCAGTTTTTTATTCTGCTCTCCATTGAGGAGCTGTCAGCGCTTGCTGTTCAAGCAATCCTAATGCATAAGCATCTGAAGATGAATGGTGGCTGGCGCTGACAGCTTCTTTTTCAATAGCGCATCAGGCTACAGGCGCATCTCGTAGCCGATGGTGATGGGCGCGTGGTCCGAGAACTTCTCGCCCTTGTAGATGGACTCGGTGCGCGCCAGCGCGGCCGTGGCCGGCGTGGCCAGGTGGTAGTCCAGGCGCCAGCCCACGTTGTTCGCATAGGCCTGGCCGCGGTTGCTCCACCATGTGTAGCAGGCATCGGTGGTCTCGGGCTGCAGCAGCCGGTAGACGTCCACGATGCCGCCCGTGGGCTCGGTCTTGTGCAGCAGCTTCGTCATCCAGGCGCGCTCCTCGGGCGTGAAGCCGCTGTTCTTCTGGTTGCCGCGCCAGTTCTTGAGGTCGATGTTCTGGTGGGCGATGTTGATGTCGCCGCAGAGGATGAACTCGCGCTCGCCCTTCATCTTCATGAGGTGGGCATGCATCTCGGCGAGGAAGCGGAACTTGGCCTCCTGGCGCATCTCGCCCGAGCTGCCGCTGGGGAAGTAGGCGCTGATGATGGACAGCTTGCGCGCGGGCGTGTCGAAGCGCGTCTCCACATAGCGGCCCTCGGCATCGAACTCGTGGGAGCCGAAGCCGATCACCACGTCGCTGGGCTCGTGGCGCGCATACACGCCCACGCCCGAGTAGCCCTTTTTCTCGGCGAAATGGAAATAGCCCTTCATGCCCGCCAACACCTCGAAGCGCCCGGCCATGTCGGGCGCCTGGGCCTTGATTTCCTGTACGCAAATACAATCTGGCGCAGTCGCCGCGATCCAGGCCTCCACGCCCTTGGTCGTGGCGGAGCGGATGCCGTTGAGGTTGAGGCTGGTTAATTTGAACAAGGATGAATCCATGGTGGTGAGTGAGAAACCGGCAGACGGCATGGGCCGTCTGGCGCAGGAATTTGTGCAGTTTGCCGTCGACGCAGGCGTGCTGCGCTTTGGCGAATTCAAGACCAAGGCCGGGCGCATGAGCCCGTATTTCTTCAATGCCGGCCTGTTCGACGACGGCGCCAAGATGGCGCGGCTGGCTGAATTCTATGCAAAAGCCATTCTGGCCAGCGGCATCGAGTTCGACATGGTTTTCGGCCCCGCCTACAAGGGCATCCCGCTGGCGGCCACGGTGGCCGTGGAGCTGGCGCGCCAGGGCAAGAACGTGCCGTTTGCCTACAACCGCAAGGAAGCCAAGGACCACGGCGAAGGCGGCACCCTGGTGGGCGCGCCACTGGCGGGCCGCGTGCTCATCGTCGACGACGTGATGTCGGCCGGCACGGCCGCGCGCGAATCCATCGCCATCATCCAGGCCGCGGGCGCCACGCCGCATGCCGTGGCGATTGCGCTGGACCGCCAGGAAATGGCCACCGAAAACGGCCAGGACGTACCCCACAGCGCCGTGCAATACGTGCGCAACCAGCTGGGCATGCAGGTCTGCACCATCGCCAAGCTGGCGGACTTGCTGCTGTACCTGCAGGCGCAGGGCGGCGACGCCGGCCGCGGCCATCACGAACGCGTGCTGGCCTACCGCCAGCGCTATGGTGTGCAAGACAAATAGGCAAAACCGCCTGTGCAGGTCGGAACCGGAGGACTGCACAGGCCCCAAGGGAGCAAGTCACTCATGAAGCAGGCGCTGCAGGCAGCCATCCTTGTATGTGTTCTGGGAGGACTCTGGGCCGGCGCCGCGCTGGCCCAGCCTGCCCCCGCCACCGGCATCTACGCCTGCACGGACGCCAAGGGCCGGCGCCTCACGGCCGACCGCCCGATTGCCGACTGCGTGGACCGCGACCAGCGCGTGCTGGGCACCACGGGCGTCGAGCTGCGCCGCGTGGGCCCCACGCTGACCGAGAACGAACGCGCCGAGATGGATGCCCGGCGCCGCCAGCAACTGGCCGAGCAGCAGCGGCTGCGCGAGGAGCGTGCGCGCGACAAGGCCCTGCTGTTGCGCTACCCCGAACCGGCCGCCCACGATGCGGCGCGCGCCGAGGCGCTGGCGCAGGTGGACAGCGTGATGGCCGTGGCCCAGCAGCGCCTGCAGGAGCTGGGCGCGCGGCAGAAAAAGCTCGACACCGAGCTGGAGTTCTACCAGAACGACCCGCGCAAGGCGCCGCCCGGCTTGCGCCGCCAGCTGCAGGAGAACACGGACTCCCAGCAGGAGCAGCGGCGCTTCCTGCAGCACCAGGCGCAGGAAAGGCAGCGCATCAACCAGCGCTTCGACGCGCAGCTGGCCGAGCTGCGCCGGCTGTGGGCCGGCGAAGCAGGTGCCGCCGCCGTCACCGCGCGCGAATAGGCAAATAGGCCCATAGGCAAATAGGCCAATAGGCGGCAGGGGCTACGTCGGGTTGCGCAGGCGCAGCACGCGCCCGACCAGCAGCGCCGCCATCCAGGCTATTGCACCGATGAGCAGCGGCAGCTGCACGAAGGCCGGTGCCTGCGCCATGTGCACGAACGCATCGCCGCGCCACAGCGGGCCGTAGCCCTTGGCGAGCCCGTAGGCCAGCCACAGCAGCAGCCCCAGGCTGGCCAGCAGCGCCATGCGGCGCGCGGCCCGGGCATCGGTGTCGGCCCGCAGGGCCTGGCGCCACAGCCAGGCTCCCGCCGCAGCGACCAGCAGCACGCAGGCGCCCAGGGACAGCGGCAGCCACCAGGCAAGAGGAATCGTATTCATGACCGCGCTACTGTAGCGGCAGGTGGCAGGGCGGAACGAAAAAACGCCCGCCGGAGCGGGCGTCTGGGAATATGAAGAACAGTCCGGTGCGGGCTCATGCCAGTTGCCAGACCGAATGCTCGCCGGGCACGGGCTGTATGCCCAGCACCGTGGCATGGCGGGCCAGCAGTTCGTCGAACTGCCTGGCGGTTTCGCTGCTGGCGGGACTGTCGTCGTATTCGCTGGCCACCTGTGCGGTGGTGAACGACGTGGCGCCGAACCTTTGCACGATGTTGCGCAGCTTGTCGAGGTTGGGAGGGGTCTGGACGTTCATGGCAACTCCTTTCTGGAAACCGGGCAGGGCTTGCAGCCAAGTGTAGTCCGTGGCTTGTGCAGGGCAAGAGTGCAATGCTGGATGGCCGTTTCGGCAGCGCAGCCGCCACGCAGGGCTGCGCTGCCGCAGTGCGGCCTACTGCGGCTGGGCGGCCTGGTAGAGCACGCGCACCAGGTCGGACTGGGTGAGTATGCCCACCAGTTGCCCGTTGTCCCGCACGATGGGAATATGGTGGTGGCCGTCCTCGCTGAACAGCGGCACCAGCTCGGCCACGCGCTGGCTGGCACGCGCGGTGCGGACCTCGCGCGTCATGATCTGGCCGATCTGCCGGGGCTGGCCGGCGCCCCCCGTCAGCAGGGTGCGCAGGCGCCTGCCCAGGCCCAGCGGCTGGGCGTCCGGCTCCGCATGGCGCATGAAGTCGGCGCGCGTCACGATGCCCACCACGCGCTGCGCGGCATCCACCACGGGCAGCGCCTTGATGCGGCGCTCGCGCATGGTGGCCCAGGCGTCGGCCAGGGAGGTGTCGGTGCGCGCCGTCACCGGGTCCGCCGACATGGCATCCTCGCAGCGCAGCTCGCCCCACTGGCGCTGCCAGGCGGCGAGTTCGGCCGCCTGCAGCAGGGCTTCCAGGTCGTCGCGCGGCACGTCCAGCACTTGGTTGTAGTGGGCCAGCGCGACGTCGAAGTCCGCCGCGGTGAAGTGCGAGGACCGCGGTGGCGCCGCCTGCTGCGTGTGGGGATAGCGTCGCCCCGTGAGGCGGTTGTAGGCCATGCCGGCCAGCGCCATCAGCACGGCGTTCGCCAGCACGGGAAACAGCACGAAGCGCGGCTCCACGGCATGGCTGAGCACGGCGAACAGCGCCGTGGCGCCGCCCGGCGGGTGCAGGCATCGCAGCGCGAACATGGCGGCAATCGCCAGGCCCACGGCCGCCGCGCCTGCCCAGGCGGTGTCGGGAATCCAGGCCGCGCAGGCCACGCCCACCAGAGCGGCCACGCAGTGGCTGCCGACCACGGACCATGGCTGTGCCAGCGGGCTCGCGGGCAGCGCAAAGATCAGCACGGCCGAGGCGCCCATGGGCGCGATCAGCCACGCCGACAGGCCGTTGTCCTGCGCAAGGGCCCGGCACACGAGCGCCGTCAGCGCGATGCCCAGGGCTCCGCCCAGCGAGGCGCGCAGCCGCTCGCGCCCGTTGACGCGCATGCGCGCCGGCCGCAAAGCCAGCCAGAGGGCCTTCAGATGATGGGGGATGCTCATTGCCATTGTTCGGCGAATGCGGAGATATGGGCGACCTGGAACACCTCCTTGAGCGAGCGCAGCTCGCGCCGGTGCAGCGCTGCCAGCCGAAGCAGCCGCGCCTCGCCCTCGGCGCTCAGATGCACCAGCACCTGGCGCCGGTCGGCCGTGCCGCTTTCGCGGCGCACCAGCCCCAGGGCCTCGCAGCGCGCCACCAGGGTCAGGGCGCCGTGCGGCTGCACCTGCAGGCGCTCGGCCAGCTCGCCCACCGTGGCCCAGTCGCGCCCGGGGTAGCCCTTGACGTGCAGCAGCAGCTGGTATTGCTGCGGTGTCAGGCCTTCGGCCTGGGCGGCCTCTTCGCTGAAACGCAGAAAGCGGCGCAGTTGGTAGCGGAATTCGGATAAGGCCTCGAGGTCGGCTTTGGTGGGTGCTTGTGCCATGGTGAAAAAACATCACATTATGATGTAATTCGGGCATGACCTTCCCCGCTTCACCTGCCGCGCGCGACTATGCGGCCAAAGACGGTTTCCACCGCCTGCCCATCCATTGGATGTGGTGGCCCGCGCTGGGCGCGGTGGCCATCGGCATCGGCGGCTGGCTGCAGCCGCGCGCGCTGGGCGTGGGCTACGACGTGATCGGGGACCTGCTCCACGGCAACCTGCTGGTCGGCGCGGCGCTGGCGCTGCTGGCGGCCAAGGCCGTGATGTGGGTGCTGGCGCTGGGTTCGGGCACCTCGGGCGGCGTGCTCGCGCCGGTGCTGATGATGGGCGCGGGCCTGGGCACGGTGCTGGCGCCCTGGCTGCCCGGCGGCTCGCCCGGGCTGTGGCCGCTGGTATGCATGGCGGCGGTGCTGGCTGGGGTGCTGGGCGCGCCGCTGACGGCCGCGGTGTTCGCCTTCGGCCTCACGGGCGACGGCGATGCGCTGCTGCCGCTGCTGCTGGCCTGCGCGGTGTCGCACGGGGTCACGGTGCTACTGATGGACCGCTCCATCATGACCGAGCGCCTGTCGCGCCGCGGCCGCCATGTGTACCGAGAGTACGGCGTCGATCCGCTGGAGCGCACGCCCGTCGAGGCCGTGATGACGCGCCATGTGCAGACCATTGCGGCCGATGTGCCGCTGGCGCGCGTGGTGCACGAATGGTTCGGCCCCGCGCAGCGGCACCGCGCCTTTGCGGTGGTCGATGCGGCTGGCGTGTGCCTGGGCATGCTGGACCGCGACCGGCTGAATGACATGGGCGGCAACACGCGCACGGCCGGCGATCTGCTGCGCGGCAGCGCCGTGCAGTTTGCGCTGCCGCACCAGACCTGCCGCGCGCTGTCGCAGCAGATGGCGTCCTGGGGCCTGGAGCGCCTGCCCGTGGTGGCGGATGCGCAGACGCGGCGCCTGGTGGGCATCGTCAGCCGAAGCGACCTGGTGAAGGTGGCCCAGGCGGTGCACGAAGAGGAAGCGGTGCGCGTGCGTGTGAGGGGCTGGAATCGCTCCTGATGCAGGAGCGAAAGGCGCTTGCCGTGCAAGGGCGAAAGCCCTTTTTCTCAAACCCTGGACTGGAGGGCTCCGGCGCTGAGCACTTCGGCCAGCGGCTTGCGCGGCGAGGCCGTCTCGCGCTCGCGCAGGTCGTCGGGCAGGGTGCTGGCATCGCCGCGGCGGCCCACGGCGATCACCACTTCGGGCACCAGGTGTTCGGGCAGCCGCAGCACGGCGCGCGCCTCGTCGGCCGAAAAGCCGCCCATGGCATGCGTGGCCAGGCCCATGTCATGGGCCTGCAGGGCCAGGTAGCCCCAGGCGCAGCCGGCATCGAAGCTGTGCTTGCCGGGCGAGGTCTGCCTGTCCGACACCAGCACGATCAGCGCGCCGGCGTTCAGGCACCAGCGGCGGTTGGCTTCGTTCGGGATGGCCGAGAAGGCGTCCCAGTTGGCATCGCCGCGCAGCGCGTAGGCAAAGTGCCAGGGCTGCTTGTTGCTGGCGGACGGCGCCCAGCGGGCGGCATCGACCAGCTGCTCGATCTGGGCCGTGGTCAGCGCCTCGGGCATGAAGGCGCGCGGAGACATGCGCTCCAGGAACTGCGAATGGATGGGCGTGGTGGTGCTGCGGGTGTTGTGCATGGATGGGTCCGGAAACAGCGAGGCCCGGCCGCCGCCGGCGGATGCCGGACGGGAGCCGGGCCTCGAATGAAACCCGAAACAATAGCGCAAACCCGGGCATTGGCCCGGGGCGCAGGGGTTTCAGGACTTTTGCTCGCAGGAGCGTTGGCTCATCAGGCGCATATGGCGCTCCATGCGGATCAGCACCAGCACCATGACGACCATCACCAGGCAGCTGATGAGCATGGTGCCGAAGGCGGTTTCCATGCTGGAGAACTCCCATTTGTCGTTGTCGGAATCCTCGCCCTTGAGGCGCTGGGCCAGGCGGTCGAACGACAGCGTGTAGTTGAGCAGCAGCATGCTGGCGATCTGCTGGGCCGACTGCCCGCGCAGCTTGGCCGTCAGGCCGTCGTTGGCCAGCACCTGCTCCAGCGCGGCCGGCAGGCCCTGGACAAAGGCCGCATAGGCGCCGGCACCGTGCTCGGTTTCGGCCATCTGGGCGCGCTCGTGGATCTGGGCGGCCAGGTCCACGGGCTCGCTGAGCCAGTCGTCGCCTTCGGGCTCCTCCTCGGTGGAGGATGCAGCCGCCGCCACTGCGGCGCGCGAGGCCTCGCGCTCGCCGCGCACGCGGTGCACGGCGGCATCGGCCGTTGCATCGAGGGCCGACGCCGAGGCGTCCTGGGCGGCATCGCCGCAGCAGGCGTTCTCGCGCTGTTCGCGCAGCTTGATCTGGCGCTGCACCTCGGCATCCGAGGGCACGGCGTCGCCCTTGAGCAGCGGGTGGACCGGCGCCAGGCCCTGGCTGTTGTTGTCCTTCTCCACGCGCTTGCGGGCCGCCGGGTCGCTGTAGATGAAGCCGCGCAGCAGGCCGTCGGCCTTCTGGAAGCTGGGGCGCAGCGCGGGGTCGGCCAGGCGCTTTTCCATGGGGGTCTGGTCGGCCATGCCGCTGAGGTCGCGGGCGGTCTCGTCCACCACATACTTCAGGTCGGGCTTGGCGCTGTTCCAGTCCAGGGCGACCTGCGCGGCAGCCGGCGCGGC
The DNA here is from genome assembly GCF_040187735.1 of Comamonas sp. w2-DMI. Taxonomy (NCBI): domain Bacteria; kingdom Pseudomonadati; phylum Pseudomonadota; class Betaproteobacteria; order Burkholderiales; family Comamonadaceae; genus Comamonas; species Comamonas sp. w2-DMI. The sequence goes on from NZ_JBANEL010000030.1 coordinate 11,420, forward strand.
ATCGCCCTGCTTGGGCTTGTAATGGCTCCAGAGCCAGAACGCCATGCCTATCAGCACGAATACGGAAAACGCCAGCAGCACCACTCGCACAATCTGCACGAGCACATCCTCGATGCGACGTAACAGGTTCATCATTTACAGCAAATCCTTGTCTTGAAGCTTACAGGTAAAGGTGCTCCAGCTATCGAATTGAAAGCACCCAAGCGATGCGCGAATTCTAGGGAGGCAAGGCGTCCGTCGTATTCTTTTACATGTCCGACAAGTGCGAAAGAGAGTGCTTGCTCTCGATGTTCAGCCCGCTGCGCCTGCCAGCCTGCATGCCGGCCGCAAGCCAGGAGCTGGACCGCTGCGCTGCACAAATGCAACATTTGTAAGGCGGAGAGCCTACGCGCCGTGGCAGATTAGGCGATCCGTTCAAATGGGGTTTTCACGGATCGCAGGGCCTGCTTATGACCAAGACGTCGCTGGACAAATCGAAGATCAAGTTTCTGCTGCTGGAAGGCATCCATCCCTCCGCGCTCAAGGTGTTGCACGATGCGGGCTACACCAACGTGGAGGCGCTGTCCGGCGCGCTGGAAGGCGAGGAGCTCAAGCGCAAGATCGCCGATGTGCACTTTGTCGGCATCCGCTCGCGCACGCAGCTGACCGAGGAAGTGTTTGCCGCGGCCCAGAAGCTGGTGGCCGTGGGGTGCTTCTGCATAGGCACCAACCAGGTGAACCTGAATGCCGCGCGCGAGCGTGGCGTGGTGGTGTTCAACGCCCCGTATTCCAATACCCGCTCGGTGGCCGAGCTGGTGCTGGCCGAAGCCATTCTGCTGCTGCGCGGCGTGCCGGCCAAGAACGCGGCCGCGCACCGTGGCGGCTGGCTCAAGAGCGCCGAGAACGCCTACGAGATCCGCGGCAAGACGCTGGGCATCGTGGGCTACGGCTCCATCGGCACCCAGCTGTCGGTGCTGGCCGAATCCCTGGGCATGCAGGTGGTGTTCCACGACGTGGCGACCAAGCTGCCGCTGGGCAATGCGCGCCAGGCGGCCTCGCTCGACGACCTGCTGGCCCAGGCCGACATCGTGACCCTGCACGTGCCCGAGCTGCCGTCCACCCACGGCATGATGGGCGCCCGCGAAATCGCGGCCATGAAGCCGGGCAGCATTCTGATCAACGCCTCGCGCGGCACCGTGGTCGACATCGACGCACTGGCCTCGGCCCTGCGGGAGGGCAAGCTGCTGGGCGCGGCCATCGACGTGTTCCCGGTCGAGCCCAAGAGCAACAAGGACGAGTTCAGCTCGCCGCTGCGCGGCCTGGACAATGCCATCCTCACGCCCCACATCGGCGGCTCCACCATGGAGGCCCAGGCCAACATCGGCCTGGAGGTGGCGGAAAAGCTGGTCAAGTACAGCGACAACGGCACCACGACCTCGGCCGTGAACTTCCCCGAGGTGGCGCTGCCCGCCCATCCGGGCAAGAACCGCATCCTGCACGTGCACCACAACGTGCCCGGCGTGCTGTCGGCCATCAACCTGGTGTTCGCCGAAAACGGCATCAACATCGCGGGCCAGTACCTGCGCACCGATGAAAAGGTGGGCTACGTGGTGATCGACCTGGACGTGGAATCCTCGGCCCTGGCCGTGGAAAAGCTCTCGCAGATCCCGGGCACCATCCGCTGCCGCGTGTTGTTCTAGACTGCGCGCCTCGGCAGCACGGCAAAGGGAGCCCAGGCTCCCTTTTTTGATAGCTGCAAGCGCTTGGCGGGAAAGGGTTTGGCGGTGAAAAAGCTTGATATCAATTCCGGGCCAGACCCCCATGGCGTAGTAGCTGCTCGCGCAGAGGCGCCCGTACCGTGGCTTCGGCGCCCGCCTGGCGCGCAATGGCGAGGAACAGGCGCGGCTGCAGGTAGATGAGGAGGAATTCGGCATCCTCGGCCCCCTGGATGATGAGGTTCCAGGGCAGCCTGGTTTCGCCCACGCTCGATTGCATGCGCAGCATGTCCTCCTGCACGGCCATCGTCTGGGATTGCTGCATGGCCGGATAGCGGCGATAGGCGCGCCGAGCCATGGGCCGCGTGATGCAGCGGAAGGTGGCCCACGGCAGCATCGCGTAAGCGAGGCCCGCCGGAGCCAGCCAATAATGGCGGTAGTAAAGTCCCGGGCCCGGCATCAGCACGCCGGCCAGGGATGCCGCCCACAGAAAGGGCCGCAGATAGCAGGGCTTGAAGCGCGCATGCAACCGCTGGGCGCCGACATATGGGTTTTCGGAGATCGTGTAGGCCGGTTCGGCCATGCGGGGGTGATACGGGCCGGCAGCAGCACGGCACCGTCCCCGTGGATGATGGCGCAGGCGGGAAAACCGGGGCCGGGTGCGCGGTAGCAGACGCAGGGAGCGCATCGGCTCGCATCAATGATTGCAGTTATGGAAAAAAACTCTTTATCGCGTGAATTCACGGTGCGCGGCGTTCTTCTGGGCGCGCTCATCACTCTGGCCTTCACGGCGGCCAACGTCTACCTGGGCCTGAAGGTCGGGCTGACCTTCGCCTCGGCCATTCCGGCGGCCGTGATCTCCATGGCGCTGCTGTACCGCTTCAAGGATTCCAGCATCCTGGAGAACAACCTGGTGCAGACCCAGGCCTCGGCCGCGGGCACGCTGTCATCGGTGATCTTCGTGCTGCCGGCCCTGCTGATGCTGGGCCTGTGGTCGGGCTTTCCGTTCTGGCAGACGGCGCTGATCTGCGCGGCCGGCGGCACGCTGGGCGTGCTCTACACCGTGCCGCTGCGCCGCGTGATGGTGGTGCAGTCCGACCTGCCCTATCCCGAAGGCGTGGCCGCGGCCGAGGTGCTGCGCGTGGGCGAGGAGCAGCGCCACCGCAGCGACGCCTCCGGCGCCGGCTCGTCGCGTTCGGGTCTGCGCGACCTGGGTTGGGGCGCGGGCCTGGCTGCGCTGTTCGGTTTTCTGAGCGGCGGTCTGCGCGTGCTCGGCGACGCCATCAACCTCTGGATTCCCGTGGGCGGCGTGGCCCTGCGCGTGGCCGCGGGCTTCTCGCCGGCGCTGCTGGCCGCCGGCTACCTCATGGGCGCGGCCGCGGGCATTGCGGTGCTGGCCGGCCTGGTGCTGTGCTGGGGCGTGGTCGTTCCCTGGCTCACGGCCCATGCCACGCCGGCGGCAGGCCAGGCCGTCAGCGACCTGGCCACCCAGCTGTGGAGCGGCAAGGCGCGCTTCCTGGGCGCTGGGGTGATCGGCATCTCGGCGCTGTGGACCGTGGGCACGCTGGCCCGCCCCATCCTCCAGGCCATCCGCAGCCAGCCCGCGCGCGCCTCGGGCAGTGCTGCAATGGCCGGCGACGAAACCGACAAGGACATGCCGCGCAGCTGGATGCTGCTCATCGGCCTGGCCGCGCTGGCCGTGCTGTTCCTGGTCGTCAACGGCTTTGTGCACGAGCACATGCCCGAGCTGGCCGACGCCGCGCGCTACGGGCTGACGGCACTGTGCGTGCTGTTCGCCGCCGTGTTCGGCTTTCTGGTCGCCGCGGCCTGCGGCTACATGGCCGGCCTCGTGGGTTCGTCGGCCAGCCCCATCTCGGGCATAGGCATCATCGCGACCATTTTGATGGCCCTGTCACTGCTGGCACTGCATGCCGCGGTGCCCGCGTTCGCGGACAGCGTCTCGGGCCAGCTCGGCGTGGCGCTGGTGCTGTTCATGGTGTCGGTCATCCTGGCCATGGCCTCGATTTCCAACGACAACCTGCAGGACCTGAAGACCGGCTACCTGGTCGGTGCCACGCCCTGGCGCCAGCAGGTGGTGCTCATCATCGGCTGCCTGGTCGGCGCGGCCGTGATTCCGCCCGTGCTGGACCTGCTGTACAACGCCTACGGCTTTGCCGGCTCGCTGCCGCGCGAAGGCATGGACCCCGGCCAGGCGCTGGCCGCACCCCAGGCCACGCTGATGAAGCAGATCGCCACCGGCATCTTCAGCGGCTCGCTGGACTGGACCATGCTGGGCCTGGGCGTGGCGGTCGGCGTGGTCGTCATCGTGCTGGACGTGATGCTGCGCAAGGCCGGGCGCGGCGCGCTGCCGCCGCTGGCCGTGGGCCTGGGCATCTACCTGCCGCCCACCATCGGCCTGACGCTGACCATCGGCGCGGTGCTGGGCTTTTTCCTGCAGCGCGCCATCCGGGCCCGCGGCCAGCGCGCCGGCCAGCCCTGGGCGGCCGCGGCCGAGGAGCGCGGCCTGCTGCTGGCCTCGGGCCTGATCGTCGGCGAGAGCCTGATGGGCCTGGTCATTGCCGCGCTGATCGGCTTCAGCGGCAAGGATGCGCCGCTGGCCATCGTGGGCGAGGGCTTTGCGCCCGCCATGTGGCTGGGCCTGCTGTGCTTCGCGGCCCTGTGCGCCTTCTTCTACCGCCGGGTGCTGGGCAAATGAGGACGGGGACTTTCGCGCCCGACGGGCAGCCGACGCAGGAGCAGCCGTTTCGCAAGGGCAACCTGGCCTGCAGCCATGAATGGCTGGAGGATGTCGCAAGCCTGGACGAAGTGCTGGCCCGGCTTGACGCGCTGCGCGCCGCAGACCCCGCGCACTGCTATCTGAGCACGCTGGACGACCTCGACCAGTGCAGCTATACCTGCGGCCACGCGAGCCAGGACGAGCGCCTGTACCTGGAGGTGCCCGAAGGCTTCGACTGGGAAGACCCGGTGCAGCTGACGGCCTGGGAACGCGACAGCCTGCTGCACCGTGCCGGCCAGCTGCGCAATCCCGAGCTGATGCAAAGCTGGGAGCAGGTCTGCGGCACGCTGTGCACCATCGGCCCGGATGTGGATGCGCTGCTGGCCGCGAACCGCGCGCCCGAGCAATTGCTGGATGACGTGCTGTACCTGCAGCGCGTGCCGGTGGCCGCGCAGGACCTGGCGATTGCCGGCCTGCCCAACGGCTACTTCAGCGCCGACTGGGACATGTTCCAGAACCATGCCGTCATCCGCCACCTGGGCCAGGCCCATGGCTATGCCTTCTTCGGCATGGGGGCGAGCTGGCTGGGCTTTGCGCGCGCGCAGCCGCCCGATGCCGCCATGGCGCGGCAACTGGCGGCCGAGCTGCGCCAGCTCTACGGCAAAGGCCGCGAGGAGGTGCTGGAACATGGGGGCTGGGCGCAGCTGGCTGCACTGCTGGCGCAGCGCCGCACGCTGTTGCTGGGCTATACGGAAAGCTTTGCCGAGACCCTGGACCTGGGCGAAGGCGACTAGCCGAGCGCGCGGCCTGTCTTATAGTGGCCGCCTCCACGCTCTGCATCCTTTCCCATGGCCCGCGTCCAATTCGAGCTTCCCGCACAGTTTCTGTTCTCCACCGAGATGCAGATCTACATCAGCCACGTCAACCAGGGCGGCCATCTGGACAATGCCCAGCTGCTGACCCTGGTGTCCGAGGCGCGCGTGCGCTTCTTCAAGCACCTGGGCTACCGCGAGTCGGATGTGCAGGGCCACGGCGTGGTGGTGGGCGACATCGTGGCCCAGTACAAGTCCGAGGGCTTTCACGGCGAGACCATGCGCGTGGAGATGACGCCGGCCGATCCCAACAAATACGGCTTCGACCTGGTCTTTCGCATGACCGAGACGGCCAGCGCCCGCGAAGTGGCGCGCGGCAAGGTCGGCGTGGTCTTTGTGGCCCGGGGCGAACGCAAGGTGGCGCCGATTCCCGAACCGTTGCGGCTGGCGCTTTTTGGCGCATGAAAGAAACCGCAGGGCGCGAGCCGCTGCGGTTTTTTTATCGCCGCCGGGCCGTCCCAAGGCAATGAAGTGCCCTCTCGGGGGGCGCAGCCGCACGGCGTGGGCGTGCGTGGGCGCTTGTTGTCGCGGAGGCTGACTTATTTGCCTGCGGTGCCTTCCGCGCCGTAGGTCTTGCTCAGGTAGTCCACGATGGGCTCGATGTCGGCCTCGGTGAAGGGTGCGCCGAACGGTTTTTTCATCTTCTTGACCGTGGCCTCCCAGTAGCTGCGCGGCGAGGTGTGCGGCTGGGTCTGCACGTACTGGGCCGAGTGGCACATCAGGCAGTGGGCCATGGCCAGCTGGTAGCCGGGCAGGCTGCTTTCCTGGTAGACGGCGGTCTCGGCCGGCAGCGTGATCTCCAGCGCCTGGGCCGGGCCCAGGGCCAAGCCGGAGGCCAGCAGCAGGGCGCTCTTCAGGATGGTGGTTTTCATGGCGCTTCTCCTCAGACCGCGTTGATGCGGACGGTTTCCACCACATTGCGCATATAGCCCGCAGGGTTCCACAGCGCCTCCATGGGCTGGCCCTGGCCCGCGCGGTTGACGGCGCGCACCTTGAGCGCGTACTCGCCCTTCTTCGGCGGCCTGAAGCTCGCCTTCCACTCGCGGAACGAATAGCGGCTGAGCTCCTCGCCGAGCGTGGCGGCCTGCCAGGTCCTGCCGCCGTCGCTGGAGATGCTGACCTCGGCGATGCCCTGGCCGCCGTCGAAGGCGATGCCGCGCAGCACCACCTCCTTGCCGGCCTGGAGGCGTGCGCCGTCCTGGTGGCTGGTGATGAAGGAGCGCGTGTTGAAGCGGCCGATGGGCACGGTCTTGGCCGGGCCCTTGCCCGCCGGTGTGCAGGCGCAGGCGTTGGCCGGGATGCGGTAGGCCGAGGCCATCCAGAAGCCGTCGAACACCTTGTCCAGCACCTGGATCTCGTTCACGTGCTTGATCCAGTAGGTGCCGTAGTAGCCGGGCACGACCAGGCGCAGCGGGTAGCCGTTGAGCATGGGCAGCTCCTGGTCGTTCATGGCCCAGGCCAGCATGACCTCGCCGTCCATGGCGTGGTCGATGTCCAGCGCCTTCACGAAGTCGGGGCCGCCGTCGATGGGCGGCTTGTCCATGCCGTTGAAGCTGACCTGCACCGCACCGGGCTTGAGGCCGGCCTTCTCCAGCACGCGCTTGAGCGGCACGCCGGTCCACTTGGCATTGCCCATGGCGCCGTTGCCCAGTTGCCCGCCGTTGGCGCGCGGCGCGAAGAAGCCCCGGCTGTTGCCCGAGCACTGGTGCACGGCGACCAGGCTGACCGGCTCGCCCAGGGCCTTGAGCTCGGCCAGCGACAGCGTGAGCGGCGTCTCCACCAGGCCGCCGATGCTGACGCGGAACTCGTCGGCCTTGATGTCGGTGGGAATGCCGCTCCAGTGGTAGCGCACGAAGAAGGCGTCGTTGGGCGTGAGCAGGCCCTCGTTGAACACCTCGAACGGCGTCTCCAGCTGGGGCGGGCGGCTGGTCTGCAGGATCAACGGGCGTTTCTGCGGAAAGGCCACCAGCTCGCGCACGCCGTTGGCGAACGGCAGCGTGACCTGCGCGGGGGCGGCGGTGGCGGCCAGCGCCCGCATGGTGGGGCTCAGCAGCGCGGCGCCCGCGCCGGCGGCCTGCAGCCAGTGGCGGCGGCTGCCCTGCAAGGGCTGGGGTGGATGGGCGGGATGCTTCATCGGTGGTCTCCGGGGAATGTTGTTGTGAACCGATAGCGCAGCGGTCCGCAGGCGGCATGGCTGCGCCTGCCCATGGTAAACAGCTTGGGCCGGGCCCGGAAGCCCGGCCATGGAGCCAGCCGGCAACATTCGATGGAGCCAAGGCCATGGCCGCCAATCCGGTCAGTGCGGCCCTGTGGTTCGGCCTCAGGCCACAGCCGGCGCCTGGATGCGGTAGAGGCAGTGCTCGGCCAGCCGGTGGCCGGCGGGCAGCGCGGGGTGCAAAAAAGTGGCTGCGTCCCGGCGCATGCCCAGCCGCTGCATCACGGCCTCGGAGCGTGTGTTGTGGACGGAGGTGAAGGACACCACTTCCTCCAGCCCCAGCACCTCGAATGCAAACCGCAGCGCGGCGGCAGCGCCCTCGGTGGCGTAGCCCTTGCCCCAGTGCGCGCGGGCCAGCCGCCAGCCCACTTCCACGCAGGGCGAAAAGGGCAGGTGGGCGGGCGCATGCAGGCCGATCATGCCGACGAAGGCGCCGCTGCCGCGCTCCTCCACGGCCCAGAAGCCGCCCCAGCCGCGCTCGGCAATCAGCGCCTGGCAGCGCAGCGCGATGGCATCGCTCTCGGCGCGCGACAGCAGGGCGGGAAAGTGGCGCATGACCTCGGGGTCGGCGTTGAGCGCGGCAAACGCCGGCAGATCCTGCGCGCGCCACTGGCGCAGTTGCAGGCGGGCCGTGTGCAGGGTTCGGGGCGGAAGGAGGGCAAGGTCCATAGGCCCGGATATTAGCCGTGGGCGTGCAGGCGGTCTTGAATCGATAGCTGCCTGCGCTTGATGGATAAGGGAATGAGGCTGTTTTGCCGAGGAAAGCCCGGCGGGCCTCTTCGTCAGCGCATGGGTCTAGCGGGTGGGGCCACGAACCGCGCCACGGCATCCCACAGCGCCGGGGCCCGCAGAATGCTGGAGTGTCCGGTGTGCGGCAGGGCCAGCACTTCCACGGCCTTGCCCTGGAGGCTTTGCAGCAAGGCATCGGTGCGCGCCGCACCCACCACCTTGTCGTGGCTGGCGCGCAGCACCAGGATGGGGCCCTGGTAATTCTTCAGGTGCGCGGCGGAGTCGAAAGGATCGCGCAGCAGCAGCTCCACCGGCAGCCAGGCATACATGCCGCGCACGGTGTTCAGAATGCTGTCGAACGGCGTGACCAGCACCAGCCCGTCGGGCCGGCGCGCATCGGCCACGGCCGCGGCCACGCCCGTGCCCAGGCTGCGCCCCATGACCGTGATGGGCTCCTGCGGGTGCAGCCGCCGGACCTCGTCGAACAGGGCCACGGCGTCCAGCTCCATCATCTCCTGCGAAGGCTCGCCCTCGCTGGCGCCGTAGCCGCGGTAGGCCAGCATGTAGATGTCGCTGTGGGGCAGCGCGCGGGCCAGCTGCGGCAGGCGGCGCTCGATGTTCTCGGCATTGCCGCCGAAGTAGATCACCGCGCTGCCGGCCTTGCCGTCCTCGGGATGCCACTGCCAGCCGCGCAGCAGCACATCGGCGCGTTGCAGCGCGAAATTGGTCGTCTCCGCCGCCACCCGCGTGCTCTCGCCCGGAAAGATCATCTGGCGCTGCTGGGCGAACATATAGCTGCAGATGCAGACATAGACCGCCACGCACAGGGCGAGCAGCCACAGCAGTGGCTTGAGCAGCTTGGAGAACATGAACGGATGAGGAAATGATGCGGAGTGCGCCGGATTGTGCGCAGTTTTGTGTGACGACTGTGTAGTCTTTACCGGGGCTTTATGTAAAGGCGGGCCGGGGCGCTTGTGGGTGCCGCATGCCTTGCATGCCGGGGGCAGGCCTCGGCCCGCCCCCGGCCGAAAGAAAGCAGCCCGCGAGAAGGCGGGCCTGCTGCCCGCAGCCCTTTTGCAGCGCTGCGCAGCAACCTGCGGGGCACAAGGCCGATGGGGGTCAGGATGGCTTCTTTATATTTTTGATAGCTGCCGGCGCTTGCTGCATCAGCGCCAGAGGTCAATTTTTTCATGGCTCTTGCAGGCCGCCTGCCGGAGCACGACCTGGCGCGGCCGGCTGGGCTGCAAGGCAGCCGCTGCTTGATGGCGGCGGCGTTGGACCTTCCAGCGCCACATCTCCATTCCATCGTGCCTGGATGGGAAAAAACCTCCCGAAGGAGGTTTTTAACAAGGCACCGAAATGCGGGCAGCAGCTTATGCCAGCTTCGCCTTCAACAGCTCATTCACCTGCCCGGGATTGGCCTTGCCCTTGGAGGCCTTCATCACCTGGCCGACCAGCGCGTTGAATGCCTTGTCCTTGCCGGCCTTGTACTGCTCCACGTTCGCGGGGTTGGCGGCGATCACCTCGTCGATGATCTTTTCCAGCGCGCCGGTGTCGTTCATCTGCTTGAGACCCTTGGCTTCGATGACGGCATCCACGTCGGAGCCTTCGCCGGTCCACAGCGCCTCGAACACCTGCTTGGCGGCGTTGTTGGAGATGGTGCCGTCGCCGATGCGCCGGATCAGCGCGCCCAGCTGCTGGCTGCCGACCTTGACGGCGTCCATGCCGATTTCCTCGTTGTTGAGGCGGCGCGAGATCTCGCCCATCACCCAGTTGGAGGCCAGCTTGGGCGCGCCGCAGGCCTTGGCGGCGTCCTCGAAGTAGGCGGCCATGGCCTGGCTCTGGGTCAGCGTGGTGGCGTCGTACTCGGGCAGGCCGTACTGCTGCACGAAGCGCGCGGCCATGGCGCGGGGCAGCTCGGGCATTTCGGCCTTCACGCGCTCCACCCATTCGGGGGCCACGACCAGCGGCGGCAGGTCGGGGTCGGGGAAATAGCGGTAATCGGCCGCGTCTTCCTTGGTGCGCATGGCGCGGGTCTCGCCCGTGTCGGGGTTGAACAGCACGGTGGCCTGCTGGATCTTGTGGCCGTCCTCGATCTGCTCGATCTGCCAGAGGATTTCGTAGTCGATGGCGATCTGCATGTTCCTGAACGAGTTCAGGTTCTTGATCTCGCGGCGCGTGCCCAGCGGCTGGCCCGGCTTGCGCACGGAGACGTTGGCGTCGCAGCGGAACGATCCTTCCTGCATGTTGCCGTCGCAGATGCCGATCCAGGTGACGATCTTGTGCAGCTCCTTGGCGTAGGCCACGGCTTCTTCGGTAGAGCGGATGTCGGGCTCGGTCACGATTTCCAGCAGCGGCGTGCCGGCGCGGTTCAGGTCGATGCCGGATTCGGCCGGGAACTCGTCGTGCACGGATTTACCGGCGTCTTCTTCCAGGTGGGCGCGCACCAGGCGCACGGTCTTGAGCTGGTCGCCCACGTAGAAGCTGACTTCGCCGCCCTGCACCACGGGGATCTCGAACTGGGAGATCTGGTAGCCCTTGGGCAGGTCGGGGTAGAAGTAGTTCTTGCGCGCGAAGATGCTGCGCGGCGCAATCGTGGAGCCCAGCGACAGGCCGAGCTTGATCGCGCATTCCACGGCCTTCCTGTTCATGACCGGCAGCGTGCCGGGCAGGGCCAGGTCCACGGCGCAGGCCTGGGTGTTGGGCGCGGCGCCGAAGGCGGTGCTGGCGCGGCTGAAGATCTTGCTGTTCGTGGCCAGCTGGGCGTGGGTCTCGAAGCCGATGACGACTTCGTAGCCATTGATCAGTTTCACTGTCATTTGCAGAGAGTCCTTCCTGCGTCTGTCTTAGATACCGGCGGGCGTGCGCAGGTGGAAGTCGGTGGCCTGCTGGAAGCGGTGGGCGGCATTGAGCAGCCGGCTTTCGCCGAAGTAGTTGCCGATCAGCTGCAGGCCCACGGGCATGCCGCCTTCGCCGAAGCCCGCAGGCAGGGAAAGGCCGGGCAGGCCGGCCAGCGATGCGGGCAGCGTGAAGATGTCGGCCAGGTAGTTGGAGACCGGGTCGCTCTTGCCGCCGATGGCCCAGGCCGTGGTGGGCGCCGCGGCGCCGGCGATGACGTCGCATTCCTTGAACGCGGCCTGGAAATCGTCGGCAATCATGCGGCGGATCTTCTGGGCCTGCAGGTAGTAGGCGTCGTAATAGCCTTCGCTCAGCACATAGGCGCCGATCATGATGCGGCGCTTGACCTCGTCGCCAAAGCCTTCGGCGCGGGTTTTCTTGTACATGTCGACCAGATCGGTGTAGTTCTTGGCGCGGTGGCCGAACTTCACGCCGTCGAAGCGCGACAGGTTGGACGAAGCCTCGGCCGGCGCCAGGATGTAGTACACGGGCACGGACAGATCGGTGCGCGGCAGGCTGATGGGCACCAGCTTGGCGCCGAGCTTTTCGTATTCCTTGAGCGCGGCGTCCACGGCGGCGCGCACGTCGGCCGCCAGGCCTTCGCCGAAGAATTCGGCGGGAATGCCGATGCGCAGGCCGGAAATGGAGTCGTTGAGATTCTTGCTGAAATCCTCGGCTGGCACATCCAGGCTGGTGGAGTCGCGGTCCAGGTCGGGGCCGCACATTTCGGACAGCAGCAGGGCGCAATCTTCGGCCGAGCGGCCCATGGGGCCGGCCTGGTCCAGCGACGAGGCAAACGCGATCATGCCGTAGCGGCTGGCGCGGCCGTAGGTGGGCTTGATGCCGGTGATGCCGCAGAAGCTCGCGGGTTGGCGGATCGAGCCGCCGGTATCGGTGCCGGTCACGGCCGGAGCCAGGCGCGCGGCCACGGCGGCGGCCGAGCCGCCCGAGGAGCCGCCGGGCACGCGTTCGGTGTTCCAGGGATTGCGCACGGGCTGGGCGCTGTCGAAGCCCACGGGGGCGACGGCCGAGTTCTCGTTGGCGCCACCCATGGCGAATTCGTCGCAGTTGAGCTTGCCCAGGGTGACCACGCCGGCATCGGCCAGCTTTTTCACCACGGTGGCGTCGAAAGGCGACTTGTAGCCCTCCAGCATCTTGCTGGCGGCGGTGGTGGGGAAGTCCTTGGTGACGAAGATGTCCTTGTGCGCGATGGGCACGCCGGCCAGCTTGCCGCCCCTGCCTTCGGCGATCAGGGCATCGGCCGCCCTGGCCTGGGCCAGCGTGGCTTCCTCGTTGATGGAGACGAAAGCACCCAGGTTCTGGTGCTGCCGGGCGCGGGCCAGGAAATGCTGGGCCGCCTCAAGGGCGGAGACTTGCTTGGCGCGCAGCTGTGCGGCCAGCTCGGCCACGCCGAGGGTATGCAGTTCGGTGTTGCTCATGGGATGGTGTGGCTTGGCGCGTTTATTCGATGACCTTGGGCACGAGGAAATAGCCCTTTTCGGCGGCCGGCGCGTTCTGCATGTTGGCTTCGCGGTTGTCGGGCTCGCTGACCACATCGTCACGCAGCCGCAAGGCGATGTCCTGGATGGCCGCCACGGGATGTGACAGCGGGCTGACGCCCGAGGTATCCACAGCCTGCATTTTTTCGACGATGCCGAAAAAGTCGTTTAGTTGCGCCAGCATGCGCTCACTTTCGCCTTGCGACAGCTCGAGGCGTGCCAAGTTGGCGATGCGCGCAATGTCCTGTTCGTTCAATGCCATAGAAATTTTTTAGCGGGGCAGCCGCACGTAAAGCAGTGTTTCTGACCCTGGTAGTGGAAGTTATTCACAGGGGATACGGTATTATCTCGGCTTTGCCGCAAGACCCTCACTGAGCCGGTCATTGTGCGAAAAGCCAACCCACCCAGACTCCCCAACTTTCATCCCGGCGATGGCAGGCCGACGAGCATGCCGTGCCTGAGAGGACTCTCGTAATGTTCGGAGCTTTCCGTCGGTATTTCTCCACCGACCTTGCCATCGACCTTGGCACAGCCAATACCCTGATTTTCGCCCGAGACAAGGGCATTGTTCTCGACGAGCCCTCGGTCGTCGCGATCCGCCACGAAGGCGGCCCGCACGGCAAGAAGGTGATCCAGGCCGTGGGCCGGGAAGCCAAGGCCATGCTGGGCAAGGTGCCCGGCAACATCGAGGCCATCCGCCCGATGAAGGACGGCGTGATCGCCGACTTCGTGATCACCGAGCAGATGATCAAGCAGTTCATCAAGATGGTGCATCCGCGCTCGGTGCTCACGCCCAGCCCCCGCATCATCATCTGCGTGCCCTGCGGCTCGACCCAGGTCGAGCGCCGCGCCATCAAGGATGCGGCCGAAGCCGCGGGCGCCACCTCGGTCTACCTGATCGAGGAGCCCATGGCCGCCGGCATCGGCGCGGGCCTGCCCGTGTCCGAGGCTTCGGGCTCCATGGTGGTGGACATCGGCGGCGGCACGACCGAAGTGGGCGTGATCTCGCTGGGCGGCATGGTCTACAAGGGTTCGGTGCGCGTGGGCGGCGACAAGTTCGACGAAGCCATCATCAGCTACATCCGTCGCAACTACGGCATGCTGATCGGCGAGCCTACGGCCGAAGCCATCAAGAAGCAGATCGGCTCGGCCTTCCCGGGCTCCGAAGTCAAGGAAATGGAAGTCAAGGGCCGCAACCTCTCCGAAGGCGTGCCGCGCAGCTTCACCATCTCGTCCAACGAAGTGCTGGAAGCCCTGACCGATCCGCTCAACCAGATCGTCTCGGCCGTGAAGAACGCGCTGGAGCAGACGCCTCCCGAGCTGGGCGCCGACATCGCCGAGCGCGGCATGATGCTGACCGGCGGCGGTGCGCTGCTGCGCGACCTGGACCGCCTGCTGGCCGAGGAAACCGGCCTGCCCGTGCTGGTGGCCGAGGAGCCCCTGACCTGCGTGGTGCGCGGCTGCGGCATGGCGCTGGAGACCATGGACCGCCAGGGCAGCATCTTCACCAGCGACTGATCGCTGAGCTGCACGCCACGACGCTACGGGACCGCGCATGCCCCTGGATACACTGGATCACTCTGCGCCCTCTTTGTTCAAGCAGAGGGCGTCACGCCCTTCGCAGCTCGCCCTGTACAGCGCCTTGGCGCTGTTTTTGATGGTGGCCGACGCGCGCTTCAAGATCACCGAGCCGGCGCGCATCGCGGTATCCACTGTGCTCTCGCCCGTGCAATGGCTGGTGGCCCAGCCAGTGCTGGCCTACCAGAATGCCAGCCGCTATGCCGAGGTGCAGCAGCAGGCGGTGCGCAAGGAGGACGAGGCGCGCAAGGAGCTGGTGGCCATGGCCCAGCGCGCCGAGCTGGCCGAGGAGCTGCTTGAGGAAAACGGGCATCTGCGTGCCTTGCTGGGCCTGCGCGAGCGCATGACCCAGCCCGGGCAGGCGGCCGAAGTGATCTACGACAGCCCCGACCCCTACACGCGCCGCGTCGTGATCGACAAGGGCGAGACGGACGGCATTGCGCCGGGCTCGCCCGTGCTCGACGAGAAAGGCGTGGTCGGGCAGGTCACGCGCGTCTATGCGACGCGCTCCGAGGTCTCGCTGCTGATCGACCGCGACCAGGCCATTCCCGTGTTCAATCCGCGCACCGGTGCGCGCAGCGTGGCCTACGGCGATCCCTCGCCGGCGCGCAGCGGCGGCATGGAGCTGCGCTTCATGCCCAGCAATGCCGATGTGCAGGAAGGCGACCTGCTGACCACCAGCGGCGTGGACGGGCTGTACCCGCCGGGCCTGCCCGTGGCCAAGGTGGTCACGGTGGACCGCCGGGCCGACTCGGCCTTCACGCGCATCTACTGCGAGCCCGTGGGCCGTGTACAGGGCGTGCGCCATGTGATGGTGCTGCAGCCGCTCAACCGCGCCGTCCATCCTGAAGCCGAGGCGCAGGCCGCCCAGGCGGCCGCCGACAAGAAGGCCAAGGATGCCGCCAAAGGCAAGAAGGACGGCAAGTCTGACAAGGGCAGGTCCGGCAAGTCCGGCGACGCCGCCGCGCCGGCCCAGCCTGCAAAGGACCCCGCATGATCATGCCGCGCGGCCAGCAGCTGTTGCTGCCGGTCAATCCCCTGTTCATTGTGGTCACGCTGGTGATCGCGCTGGCCTTCAACATGCTGCCGCTGGGCCGCATCGTCTGGCTGCCTGACCTGCTGATGGTGCTGCTGGCGTTCTGGGGGCTGAACCAGCCCCAGCGCGTGGGCATGGGCACGGGCTTCGCCCTGGGCCTGCTCATGGATGTGGACCGTGCCTCGCTGCTGGGCCAGCACGCGCTGGCCTACACGCTGCTGATGTATGTGGCGGGCGCGGCCAGCCGCCGCCTGTCGTGGTTCTCCAGCCCGGTGCAGGCGCTGCACCTGCTGCCGCTGTTCGCGGCCGTGCACGGCATCCAGGTGCTGCTGCGCGTGGTGGCCGGCGGCATCTTCCCCGGCCCCATGCTGCTGGTGGCGCCCGTGATCGAGACCCTGCTGTGGCCTCTGGTCAGCGGCCTGCTGCTGGCGCCGCAGCGCCGTCCGCCCGACAGCGACGAAAACCGTCCGCTGTAAGCCCGGCCCGAGATACTGAGGCTGCCGTCCATGATGGAGATCCGCAACACCGAGGCCGAGCTGCAGCGCTTTCGCCTGCGCGCCATCGTCATGAGCGTGGTGGTGTTCCTCGCGTTCTGTCTGCTGGTTTCGCGCCTGCTGGTGCTGCAGGTGGAGCGCCATGAGGAACTGGCCGAGCGCGCCGAGAGCAACCGCACGGCCGTGGTGCCCATCGTGCCCAACCGCGGCCAGATCCTGGACCGCAACGGCGTGGTGCTGGCCACCAACTATTCGGCCTACACGCTGGAGATCACGCGCTCCAAGGTGGGCAATCTGGACGAGACCATCGACGGCCTGTCCGAGATCGTGGAGATCACTGCGCGCGACCGGCGCAAGTTCAAGCGGCTCATGGACGATTCCAAGAGCTTCGAGTCCATCCCGATCCGCTCGCGTCTGAGCGACGAGGAGGTGGCGCGCTTCGCGGCGCAGCGCTACCGCTTCCCGGGCGTGGACATCAAGGCGCGGCTGTTCCGCACCTATCCGATGAAGGAGACGGCCAGCCACATCATCGGCTACATCGGCCGCATCAACCAGAAGGAAAAGGAAGAGATCGAGGATTCGGACGACGCGGCCAACTACCGCGGCACCGAGGTCATCGGCAAGCTGGGCGCCGAAAAGAGCTACGAGCAGGAGCTGCACGGCCAGACCGGCTGGGAGGAAATGGAAACCTCGGCCGGCGGCCACGCGGTGCGCAAGCTGGGCAGCCGCCCCGCGACGCCGGGCAAGAGCCTGCAGCTGTCCATAGACATCAAGCTGCAGAAGATGGTCGAGGACCTGTACGGCGACCGCCGCGGCGTGGCCATTGCCATGGATCCGCGCAACGGCGAGCTGCTGGCCATGGTCAGCAAGCCCACCTACGACCCCAACCTGTTCGTGGACGGCATCGACCAGGAGAACTGGAAGGCGCTCAACGAATCCATCGACCGCCCCCTGCTCAACCGCGCGCTGCGCGGCACCTATCCCACGGGGTCGACCTACAAGCCCTTCATGGGACTGGCCGGGCTGGAGATGGGCAAGCGCACGCCGCAGACCATCATCCAGGACGGCGGCTCCTGGACCTTCGGCGGCCACACCTTCCGCTCGGGCCATGCGCTGGGGCCCGTGGACCTGAACCGGGCCATCCAGCACTCCAGCAATGTGTACTTCTACACGCTGGCCAACGACCTGGGCGTGGACGGTATCCACGACTTCATGAAGCCGCTGGGCTTCGGCCAGATCACGGGCATCGACCTGCCCGGCGAAGTGCGCGGCGTGCTGCCCAGCCGGGAATGGAAGCGCAACACCTACAAGCGCCCGGCGCAGCAGCAGTGGTATGCGGGCGAGACGATCTCGCTGGGCATCGGCCAGGGCTACAACAACTTCACCATCCTGCAGCTGACCCATGCGCTGTCGGCCCTGGTCAACAACGGCGTGAGCACGACGCCGCACGTGGGCAAGGTGCTGATCGATCCGGTCACGGGCATGCGCTCGGACATCGCCCAGCCCGCGCCGGTCCGGCTGGGCTACAAGCAGTCCAACATCGACGCGGTCAAGCGCGGCATGGTGTCCGTGGTCACGGGCGGCACGGGCCGCGGTTCGTTCGGCAACGCGCGCTACAGCGCCGGCGGCAAGACCGGCACGGCCCAGGCG
The DNA here is from genome assembly GCF_040187735.1 of Comamonas sp. w2-DMI. Classification (NCBI taxonomy): domain Bacteria; kingdom Pseudomonadati; phylum Pseudomonadota; class Betaproteobacteria; order Burkholderiales; family Comamonadaceae; genus Comamonas; species Comamonas sp. w2-DMI. The sequence continues at coordinate 28,822 of NZ_JBANEL010000030.1, forward strand.
ATCACCGTGGGCCAGAAGGAAAAATACAATGCCGCGCGCCTGGCCGAGCGCCAGCGTGACCATGCGCTGTACATTGCCTTCGCGCCGGCCGACGACCCCAAGATCGCCGTCGGCGTGATCGTGGAGAACGCGGGCTTCGGCGCGGCCACGGCGGCGCCGATCGCGCGCCGCATCATCGACTACTGGCTGCTGGGCGAATATCCCAGCGAGGCCGACATGGCCGCCATGCGCAAGGGGCAGGCCCAGTCGCCGATAGGCACGCCGCGCCGCGTGGAGGACATTCCCGTCGAGCCCGACGACAGCGCGCCCTGAACCGGCGCGGCCGGGGCGTCAGCGCAGGAAGGCGTCGTAACCGGTCTTGAGGATGAGCACGCTGACCACGGCGATGAAGATGCCGCGCACGAAGCCCGTGCCGTGGCGCAGGGCCATGTGCGTGCCCAGCGTGGCGCCCAGCACGTTGGCGACGGCCATGGGCAGGGCCAGGTGCCACCAGATATGGCCCTTCATGGCAAACAGCGACAGGGCCGCGAGATTGGTGGCCAGGTTGAGCAGCTTGGCCGAGGCCGAGGCGTTCAGGAAGTCGTAGCCCATCAGGCGCACGAACAGGAACACGAAGAAGCTGCCCGTGCCGGGGCCGAAGAAACCGTCGTAGAAACCGATGGTCAGGCCGATGGCGCAGGCGATCACGGTCTCGGTGCGGCCGCTGTAGCGCGGCACATGCGTGCGGCCCATGTCCTTGCGCGCCAGCGTATAGGCGAGCACGCCGACCAGCACCAGCGGCAGCAGCTTGCGCAGGAAGTCCGGCGAAATCTGGGTCACGGCCCAGGCGCCGAGGAAGGAACCCAGGGCGCCCACCAGGGCCGCAGGCATCATGGCGCGCCAGGGCAGCTGCACCTTGCGGCCATATTGCCAGGTGGACATGGCCGTGCCCCAGACCGAAGCACTCTTGTTGGTGCCCAGCAGCGTGGCCGGCGGTGCCGCGGGGTAGGTGGCGAAGAGCGCGGGCAGCAGTATCAGGCCGCCGCCGCCCACGATGGCGTCCACAAAGCCGGCCAGCGCGGAGGCCAGCGAAACAACAATCCATTCCATGAGTAGGTGCTTACAGGTGATGCAGGGACTGGCACGGCAAGGCATGGATGAAGGCCATGCACTCTTGCGGTGCAGAGAATGCCTGTCCACGGGGCACCGCCGGCGGGGCGCGCCGTTGGGGCAGACAGGGATGACGGCGGCGATTGTCGCACCTGGCAAGCGACTGTGCCCGCTGATGGAGTGTTCTTCGGTATCCCGCCTGGAGCCAGGGCTGCCGCGCGATGGGATGCTGACGGCGGGGCAATAAAAAAGCGCCACGAGGGCGCTTTGAATGCATCTTTGATGCTTTTATGGAATGTTGATCTGGTTGTGTCGAGTTGTCTCCTCGGCCCCTCCATGCTGCTTCGTGGAGCAGCGAGAGTGACGAGAATGTAAGCCCTGCACCTACATGGTGCATTGGGGAATTCCCTCGGGTTGGACGAAAAACTTTGACGTTTGCGCGCGGATACAGGCCTTTTGCCGCAACGATTCATCAGGTATTCAAAAAGAGGAGCATGCATCGCAATACTGGTAAGCGCTACAGCCCTGTTTCTTTTGAATACCGATGGGCGCGCTCGTCCGGCCTTTTTGTGTCCTTTTGCATCATGCAGGCTCGGCGATTTCCGTGGCCGGAGGATGCAGCGCGGCATGCTGCGCCGGCGCGCTGCGGCTGTCTTCCAGAATCCAGGCCGCGGCCTTTTCGGCCATCATCAGCGTGGGGCTGTTGGTGTTGCCGCTGGTGATGGTGGGCATGGCGCCGGCGTCGACCACGCGCAGGCCCTGCACGCCGCGCACGCGCAGGCGGCTGTCGAGCACGGCCAGGGGGTCGCCGTCTCGGCCCATCCGGGTGGTGCCCACGGGATGGAAGATGGTGGTGGCGATGTCGCCCGCCAGCCGCGCCAGGTCCTCGTCGCTCTGGTATTGCACTCCGGGCTTCCATTCCTCGGGCTGGTAGGGCGCCAGCGCAGGCTGGGCGACGATGCGGCGCGTCACGCGCAGGCTGTCGGCTGCCACCTGCCGGTCCTCGGCGGTGGACAGGTAGTTGGGCGCAATCGCGGGAGCTTGGCGGAAATCCGGGCCCTGGATGTGCACCGTGCCGCGGCTCGTGGGGTTGAGGTTGCAGACGCTGGCCGTGAAGGCCGGAAACGGGTGCAGCGGCTCGCCGAAGGCTTCGAGCGACAGCGGCTGCACGTGGTATTCGAGGTTGGGGTGGGCCAGGCCGGGGCGGCTGCGCGTGAAGGCGCCCAGCTGCGAAGGCGCCATGCTCATGGGCCCGCTGCGGCGCAGCAGGTATTCGAGGCCGATGGCCGCCTTGCCCACCAGGCTGGCGGCCATGGTGTTGAGCGTCTTGGCGCCCTGGACCTTGTAGACCGAGCGGATCTGCAGATGGTCCTGGAGATTGGCGCCCACGCCGGGCAGGTCGCGGCGCACGGCAATGCCGTGGCGCTGCAGCAATTCGCCCGGGCCGATGCCCGACAGCTGCAGGATCTGCGGCGAGTTGACGGCGCCCGCGCACAGCAGCACCTCGCGTTCGGCATGCACGGTCACCATTTCCCGGCCCGTCCAGACCTCGGCGCCGGTGCAGCGCTGGCCGCCGCCCGGCAGGTCTTCCAGCAGCAGCCGGCTGACCTGGGCCGAGGTCCACATCTCGAAGTTGGCCCGCCCGTAGCAGGTGGGGCGCAGAAAGGCCTTGGCCGTGTTCCAGCGCCAGCCGTTCTTCTGGTTGACCTCGAAATAGCCCACGCCTTCGTTGGTGCCGCGGTTGAAGTCGTCGGTGGCCGGAATGCCGGCCTGCTGGGCGGCCTGAGCGAATGCGTCGAGGATGTCCCAGCGCAGGCGCTGCTTTTCCACGCGCCATTCGCCGCTGCCGCCGGTGCTTTTGCTGCCGTGCAGGCGCCTGAACTCCTCGTTGGCGTTGCCGCCGGCATCCAGCCGCCAGTGGTCCTCGTGTTGGCGAAAGGCCGGCAGCACGGCATCCCAGCGCCAGGTGTCGTCGCCCGTGAGGTCGGCCCACTGCTCGTAGTCGCGGGCCTGGCCGCGCATGTAGATCATGCCGTTGATGCTGGAGCAGCCGCCCAGGGTCTTGCCGCGCGGATAGCGCAGGCGCCGGCCGTTGAGGCCGGGGTCGGGCTCGGTCTGGTAGAGCCAGTCGGTGCGCGGATTGCCTATGCAGTAGAGGTAGCCGACGGGAATGTGGATCCAGTGGTAGTCGTCCTTGCGGCCGGCCTCGATGAGCAGCACGCGGTGCTGCGGGTTGCGGGTGAGGCGGTTGCAAAGCAGCGAGCCTGCCGTGCCGGCGCCGATGACGATGTAGTCAAACGTGGTGTCGCTCATGAAACAAAAGCGGGCTTGCGGCAGGCCAAGCCCTGGGTAGTCCTTGCGTGGAGGCTCAACACGGCTTGCGCGGCACAGGTGGTGCACGGCGCAAGTTCCTGCAACGATTGTGCAAAGCACAAAACTTCTGTCGATAGGGAAAGCGCGCGGACTCCTGTTTGCATAGCTGCCAGCGCTTGATGGGCAAGCAATACAGCCGTTTTTGATTGAAAATCCTCATCCACCGGCCCGGCGGCCAAGGCGCAGGCCTACGCCGCCTGCCGCCATGTTCCAGATGCCTGCCGGCGCGGGCGCGTTATCCTGCGCTCTGCCCGGGGGCCTTCCAGGGGGACGCGCGGGCATACTCTGCGGGAGCGTTGCCTGCAGCCGCCGGCCGCAGCCCGGGCCCGCCGCACCTTTTCCCGGTCCTGTATAAGCCGCATGTTTGTTTGTCCAAGGAAGTCACTCTTTGACTAGCTCAGACCAATTACCTCGATGCCCGGTGCAGGCGCGCGACGGCGCGCAGTGGGCGGTGCCGCAAGGCCGCTGGAGCGCCGCCGAGCTGGGGGAGCGCGAGATCTGGCGCAGGCTGCGCGCGCAGCTGGCGGCGGCGCCTGCCGGTGCCGGCTGGGACCTGCAGGGCCTGCAGAGGCTGGACCATGTGGGTGCCCAGCTGCTGTGGGAGCACTGGGGCCGGCGCTGGCCCGCGCAGCTGCAGGCACAGCCGGCCCAGCGCGCCATGCTGGAGCGGGTGGCGCGCTTCAGCGACGTGCCGGCGCCCCGGCCCGAGCCGGCGGGCCTGGCAACGCAGATCGATGCCCTGGGCTGCCTGGTGATCAATGCCTGCAGGCATTTCCGCAGCCTGATCGAGCTCATCGGTCAGCTGCTGCTCGATACCGTCCGGCTGGCGTGCAATCCGCGCCGCGGGCCCTGGCGCGACATCTCGGGCCATCTGTATGCCACGGGGGCGACGGCGCTGCCGATCACGGCACTGGTGGGCTTTCTGATCGGCGTGGTGCTGGCCTACCTGATGGCGCTGCAGCTGCGCCAGTTCGGTGCCGAATCCTTCATCGTCAACATTCTTGGCATCTCGCTGATCCGCGAGCTCGGGCCGCTGCTGGGCGCGATCCTGGTGGCAGGCCGCAGCGGCTCGGCCATCACGGCCCAGATCGGCGTGATGCGCGTGACCGAGGAGCTGGACGCCATGCAGGTCATGGGCATTTCCAAAGGCTTCCGGCTGGTGCTGCCGCGGGCGCTGGCGCTGGCCGTGTCCATGCCGCTGGTGGCGCTGTGGACCACGCTGGCCGCGCTGGCCGGCGGCATGCTGGCCGCCGACCTGACCATGGGCATCACGCCGTCCTATTTCGCCCAGAGCCTGCCGTCCGCCGTCAACGTGGCGAACCTGGGCCTGGCCATGGGCAAGTCCATGGTGTTCGGCGTGATGATCGCGCTGATCGGCTGCCACTGGGGCCTGCAGGTGGAGCCCAATACCCAGAGCCTGGGGCAGGGCACGACGGCATCGGTGGTGTCGTCCATCACCATGGTCATCATCGTGGATGCGATCTTCGCCATCCTGTTCAGGAATGTGGGGTTTTAAAAATGACATACCCCCTGAGCAGCTTCGCTGCTCCCCCCTGGAAGGGGGACGACACCTTCGCTGCGGGGCGGCCCTTGCTCGGTGTCCCTGGCATGGGGCGCGCCAGTTTTGGAGGGCTCGCGAATGGCTGAGGTGATGCAAAACCGCCGGATCGACGGTGCTGTCGGTGGCTACGAGCCGCCGCAGGATGCGCGGCCGCTGGTGCAGGTCACGGACCTGTGGACGGAGTTCGGCTCGGGCGAGTCGCGCTTTGCCGTGCACCAGGATCTGAACCTGGATGTGTACCCGGGCGAGATCCTGACGCTGGTCGGCGGCTCGGGCACGGGCAAGACCGTGCTGCTGCGCCAGATCCTCGGGCTGCTGACGCCTTCCCGCGGCACGGTCACCATCGGCGGCCGTCCCTCGCACGAGGTCATCAACGGCGAGCGGGCGGCAAGCCAGGTGGGCATGCTGTTCCAGCAGGGGGCGCTGTATTCGGCCTTCAACGTGCTGGACAACATCGCGTTCGCGCTGCGCGAGCAAGGGACGCTGCCCGATTCCGTGGTGCGTGACGCGGCCATGGTCAAGCTGCAGATGGTGGGCCTCAAGCCCGAGCATGCGATGCGCATGCCGGCCGATCTGTCGGGCGGCATGATCAAGCGCGTGGCGCTGGCGCGCGCCCTCATCATGGATCCGCCGCTGCTGCTGCTGGACGAGCCCACGGCCGGGCTGGATCCCAAGGGCTCGGACGAGTTCTGCGATCTGCTGCGCGAAGTCCATGGCGAACTCGGCCTGACCGTCATCATGGTCACCCACGATCTGGACACCCTGTTCGCCCTGTCCACGCGCGTGGCCGTGCTGGCCGAGAAGAAGGTGCTGGTGACCGGCGCGCCGCGCGATGTCGCCGGGGTCCAGCACCCGTTCATCGAACACTTTTTCCAGGGAGAGCGTGGCCGCAGAGCCATGACCCCGGTGCAAGGCGGCGCGGCCGCGGAGGAAAGCTGATGGAAAACAAGTCCCATGCCATGGCGGCCGGCATTTTCGTGCTGGTGGTGGCAGCGCTGCTGGCCGGCCTGGCGGTCTGGCTGACGCGCGACAACCGCCAGTACCAACTCTATGAAATGTCCACCAAGGACGGCGTCAGCGGCCTGCAGCCCCAGGCCACCGTGCGCTACAAGGGCGTTCCCGTGGGCAAGGTGGTGCGCATCGGCTTCGATCCGCAGCTGCCGGGCAATGTGCTGATCCGCATCGCCGTGGGCGAGGACACGCCCGTCACGCCCGCCACCTATGCCATGCTCGGTTACCAGGGCGTGACGGGCCTGGCGCATATCCAGCTCGACGACGACAGCAAGCCCCAGGAAGTGCCCAAGCCCGGCCCCAGCGGCCTGCCGCGCCTGCCGATGAAGTCCTCGCCGCTCAACATCCTGGCCGACCAGGGGCCGGTGCTGCTCGAGCGCGTGGACGAGATTTCGCGCCGCATCGTGACCATGCTCGACGACGACAACCAGCGCCGGGTGAGTCAGGCGCTGGACAACATCGGCGCCGCCGCCGCCGGCGTGCAGCAGCTGTCGGCCTCGCTGGACAAGACGGCCAGGCAGCTGCCCCAGCTGGCCACGGACGCGCAGCAGACGATGCAGGCGCTGACCAAGGCCGGCAACGCCGCCAGCGGGGCCGCCAGCGAGCTGCAGACGACCGTGCGCCAGGTCAATGCGCCCGGCGGTCCGCTGGCCAGCATCTCGCAAGGCACCCAGGCGCTGGCCGCGGCGGCCGAATCGCTGGGCCGCAGCACCGTGCCGCGCGCGAACCGCGCGGCCGACGATGTTTCGCGCGCAGCCCGCCAGATGGGCAGCGCCGCCAGCCGCTTCAGCGACAACCCGCAGGCCGTGATCTACGGCCCGGGCGCCGGCATGCCCGGCCCCGGGGAGCCCGGCTTTGTGGCACCCGGCGCCCGCTAACCCATACCGACAAGAGGAATACGCATGGTGATGCAACGCACACGCTTGAACGCCGGGGCGGCGTCCCGGAATGCCGGCGTCCGGGGGGCGGCCCGTCCCCTGGCGCTGGCGGCCCTGCTGCTGGCGCTGGCCGGATGCTCGGCCTTGCCGAGCCCGCCGGCCCAGTCCACGCGCTACGACCTGGGCCTGGTGGAGGCCGCGCCGGTTTCCCAGGCCGCGGTGCAGCTGCCCCCGCTGGTGCTAGCCGATGTGCAGTCGCCGGGCCTGCCCGAAGGGCTGTCGTCCATGTACTACCGGCTGGCCTATGCCAACGGCCAGGAGCTGCGCCCGTACCAGCATGCACGCTGGAGCCAGCCTCCGGCCCAGCTGGTGCAGCAGCGGCTGCGCGCGCGCCTGGGGGGGCAGCGGGCCCTGCTGGGCAGCCAGGACAGCGTCAGCCTGCCCAGCCAGAACCTGCCCGTGGCCACGTTGCGGGTCGATGTGGAGGAGTTCAGCCAGGTTTTCGACTCGGCCACTTCCAGCAGGGGCGTGGTGCAGCTGCGGGCCAGCCTCATCGGCGCGCAGACGCGGATCGGCAACATCCTGCTGGGGCAGCAGGTCTTCACGGCCCAGGTGCCGGCCGGCACGGCCGACGCTGCGGGCGGCGCCCGGGCCCTGGCAGCCGCCACTGACGATGCGCTGGCGCAGATGAACCGCTGGCTGCAGGGGCTGGGCCATTGATGGGCTGCCTGCGGCGGGCCGGGCGTGAGCCGTTTGGCAGGAATTTTTGCGGCACGCGGCAGTTTTTCCAAAACCGGGCGCAGATGGCGCTATAATCGATGGCTTCGGCGTGTAGCGCAGCCTGGTAGCGCACTTGCATGGGGTGCAAGGGGTCGCGAGTTCGAATCCCGCCACGCCGACCATTTTTTCTCAATGAAATCAACGGGTTACAGCAGAAATGCCGTAACCCGTTTTTCTTTGTCCGAGGGCGATTTGGGCTGAGGGGTAAACCCAGGGGTAAACCGGATTGGGCTCCTGCGGATTGTCAAGGCTTGTGGGGTGCGTGAGACACCCTGGGGCTTGCCCGGACTCGCTGCAGTTGTTTGCACATGTTGACGGCGGCACGGCCCTGTGCCGATGTATCTTCAAGGCAAGGCCGGGTACCTCAGGGTGCAATGGGGTGCCTGGAGGTCTAGCAGATTGTCGTATCGCTGATACGAAAATTGAGTCCATTCGCCAGACGGCGTCTGGCGAATCCTCCTCCATACCGTGGCCTGGCTGTTCGCCGTCCCCTTCGATTCGCAGGAGCAATGAAGATGGCCGAGCATCGAATTTTCACGACAGCGTTTTCGTCCGTGTATCCGCTCTACGTTCAGAAGGCGGAGCGCAAGGGGCGCACCAAGGATGAGGTGGACCAGATCATCCGCTGGCTGACGGGCTACGACCAAGCCGGGCTGGACGCGCGTATCGACCAGCACAGCGACTTCAAAACCTTCTTCGCTCAGGCGCCGGCCATCCATCCGAATGCGGCACTCATCGAGGGCGTGGTGTGCGGCGCGCGCGTGGAAGATGTGCCCGACCCGCTGATGCGGAAGATCCGTTATCTGGACAAGCTGGTCGACGAGTTGGCCAAGGGCAAGGCCATGGAGAAGATTCTGCGCTGATGCCGGGTGGAGGCGTCCCGGCGTGCCGCCGCCGGGCTGTCGTGCTGGGCATCGGACCCCTGCGGGGTTTCGCCCCCATTCGGGCTTCCCTCCCTGACGCCTGCGGCCTGGCTCATTGATCCAGGCCTGCACGCTGTGCTTGCCAATACCAGGCCGTTTTCCATCCCACGAATGACGTGGAACTTGCGGAACGCCAGTTAACTTTAGAAACCAAGAAGGCGTAAGTCGTTGATTTACTTCAGTTTCCCCCAAACTGCGCCATTGGTGTTTAGAGGCCGGCGCCACTCTACATTCGTCGGTGCGGTTTTTGCGCCACTACAGTTTAGTGAGTGCGGAACTCGCTTTCGGGAGTAAAAAATGGGTCCTTGTCTCCGACAGGCTTGGCAACGTTCAAAGGATGCCCGCCCATACAGCAGCCGTCTCAATCACCTCAACAAACCGCCCGGCAGAGAACCCATCCGGATACATGGTGTCGTCTTTGCCTGATTCCGCATATTCCTCCGCCCCCTGATCAAGGCCCGCATTTCCAGCAAACAGCCTATGCGGGTCATTTAGAAGCTGCCTGTCGTCTCGCAGCGCAATCAGCACCTCTTCTAGAGAGACCTTGAGGAAACCTCGGAACTGTTGGTGATCCCATTCGATCGAGGTATCAACGATCCAAGCCGTGACCGTGGACTGGCTGTTCACGAGACCGAGCGCAGCCGTCAATTCCATGTCCCGCCCAAGCGCACGCTGGACAGCGGGGACCTTCCTGCTCAACTGCAAACCTGCCTTTCGCAGCGTAGAAGTTCGATGTGCCCACGCCTCCTTCACTGAGCGGCGTTGGTAGGTTGATTTGAGCTCCAAGACAAATACATGCCCGTCTCGGGCACAAATCAAATCGATTTCCCCTGCGTTGGTATCCTCTGTATCCAGTGCGGGGATCTCGTAACCGACAAGCACGTCGAATCCACGCTCTCTGAAAAGCGCTCCGAGCCGTTCTTCAATTCGACGGGTCTCTTCCTTGGCTTCATTTCTTCGGGCACCCAACCGTCGAAGGTTATTGATGACTGCCGCAGAGTTGTTCTGTACAGCCATCATCCAGGGCAGCTGGAGCGAGAGTCGCCCCATTTTGAACAAGGGACGCTCTTGCCAGCGGGGACGCAACGTTGCATCACCGTCGCGCAACTGCTTTGCCATCGCAGCCCAGTCACATGTCATGAAGTCCAGGATTGCCTCTGCAGATCGTGCGGAGCCACTTGGATGCTCTGCCGTAGCCGTCCAAGGCTTAATGCGATCAACTTTGGCCGCTCGATCCGACCAGGTGAGCGGGAAGCGGTTTTGCATGTCGGGCTGAAGCAAGCCGCCAAATGCCAACCGACCCAAGGCGAGAAAAGAATTTCCTGTCTCGGAAAGGTACTGCTGATAGGGCCTGAGGTAGTCTTCAATGAAAAAGGCCGTCATCAGCTCGGTCGCCATCAGCACATGAAAGAGCGCTGCAGATGAGTCCGCGTCTGTTCGCACCTGCTCGGCCATGCCATAGACCTCTTGCAAACGAAGCCATGTGCCTTTCGCCTTGGCCAGGGCCTGAAGATTGACCTCAAGGTGCGCAGGACTTACGCGGCCTAGCAGGTCAGGATCGGCCATGACGGCATCCATTCCCCGATACAACCAGTACTGGTGCAAAAGGTCGAACTTCTTGCCATCTCGACGCCATGCAGTTCTGGCATCGGCATCCGCCTCGACGATCTCAAGGCGATCTCCATTTCGCTCAAATCGAATGGAGTCGTCGTAACTGAAGGCGTCTGCGGATCTACCTACGAATGCGTTCAGCTCGACCTGCGCGCCCAGCAATTCAAGAAACGCCTGATAGCAATCGTGTCGCGGCCTCTCCTCAGACCGGAATAGAAATGGAATCAGATGCTGCCTCAATGACGAGGCGATAGACATTTCAGTCAACTGCACATCGGACGGATCGCAGTTGGAGAGTTTCCAGGCCAATATGTCGTCGATGGCATCCCACGCTTCCTGAGCATCGGGCACCTCCGGTTGGGACCGACCATAGACCAAGTCTGGTATCTGGTGCTCAAAGGCGAAAAGGCTGGCATAAACCAGCAAATCCAGAGGAGCGAGCTCGGACAATGGCTTGCGAAGACGCCCCACTTCCTCTTGCCGCACTTGATGAGCTTCCCGGAATATGTGAAACACGCGCTTCAGTTCAGCGAGCGCTTCATGCTGAGTTGTATCCAGTCCGCAGATCTCCAACCAACGTGGAGAATCCTGTCGCATCACAAGGCCAGAGTGGCGGGCAGCCCACACAAGCACGTCGGGAGCGATTGTGGCTGCCTGCGCCACGATCTCAGGGAATGCCAACCGGTCTTGGCCAAGGTAACGCGTTAAGGCCAAGCCAAGTGTCTCTTGGCGCCACACATCTGCGGGTAGGTCCTTCAGAAACTCCGAGTTCCAGAAGGCTGTTTGTCGATCTCCGCCACTCCACTTGCGCTTACCTTGACCCGCCGGTTTTCCGTCTAGAAATGCCATCGCCGCTTCGTCCGCTGCGGCTGTCGGAGCCATTTTTTTTGACCCTGCCCACTTTGCGAGTCGTAGTGCAGTGCGCGGGTGGCCTGTATCTGTTCTATGTGGCCGTGCGCCTATGGCGTAGCCAGCAGATTGATGCGACGGGTGCGGCTGATGGCGTGAGCCCGTTAGCTGCCTTTCGCATGGGGTTCCTGACGAACATCCTCAATCCGAAGTCGGCCCTGTTCTTTGGCAGCGTGTTCGCCACGGCACTACCGTCCAATCCGTCCGCCGAGTTGCTGGCAGCATCCGTGGCCCTGGTGTTGGTCAATGCTCTGGTGTGGCACCTCATTTAGCCTTCGCTTTCTCGGCCATGCCTGTCCAGAACGCCTAACCCAGAGCCCTCATCGTGGCCGCGATGCATCGATCATGGGTTAGGTAGTGCTCAAGGGCGGCAGCCTTCTGCGCCTGAGAGAACTTGGGCTCACGCCCCGCATAGCCTTTAGGCAAGTCCTGGCGCTGCTGATATTCCCGATACCAACCTTTCAATGAATTCTTGGTCGGGTACCCCAACTGTCTGATGGTCGGGCTGGTGCGTTTGCCCAGCTTGATGTGCAGCTCAACGGCTCGGATTCGGTCTTCGTAGGAATACATGAACTACCTTCTAGTAGTCCAAGTTTTCGTCCGCACCCCCTCCCGGGGGTTAGTGGGTCACTTCTGCGTGGAAATCAACAGTCAACGCCAAGCGTGCCTATCGAGTCATGGCACAGGCTCACCTGTTGCTGCCCAAAGCACCCCGTCTGAAGCAGTCGAATCGGCCGCATAAAGGCAAGGTGACGGTACCGAGAAGCGATCAGCGTTGGTGCTCTGATGGCTTTGAGATCAGGTGTGACTCCGGTGAGATCGTGACAGCGACCTTTGCCAAGCATTGCTGTGATCGAGAGATCATGGCCTGGCGCGCCTGGTCAGGCAGGGGGCTGCTCGGAGAGCCTGTTCGAGAGATGCTCATCAGCCGTGGAGAAGCGCTTTGGCACGGTAGAGGTCATTCCCGAGGACCACCAACTGGAGTTTTTAACGGACAACGGTGTCCCACGACACCCGTTGAATTGCTCGCTCCTTGGGTTTGAAGCCCGTCAACACACCGGTATGTAGCCCACAAAGTAACGGCATGGCTGAGAGTTTCGTGAAGACCTTCCGGCGTGATTAAGTGAGCAGAACGGACCTCGGCGATGCCACACGGGTTCTGGCCCAGTTGCTAGCGGCGTTCGAGCACTTCAATGAGGTGCACCCCCATTCGGGCCTGAAAATGCGCTCACCGCGTGAATTCAGGCAACATCGTCAGTGCCAGGACCAGTCAAACGGCCACGCGCTCAATTGCGAATAGACCGTGTCCGATCATACGGGGGGCAATTCCACTACATGCTTGCCCGTGGCTGAGGGATACTTTGAGGCTGAATCGTGCAAATTTAGGACAGACCAGTCATGCGCATTTGACAAGGCTGTCCTGGAGGTGAGAAATGTCTGCTAAGAAACCTCTGCATAAATCCCCAACGCATGTGCTTGCACATGCGTGCCGGGTGCGGCAGCATCCCGGCCTATGCAGCAATTTGATCTTGGCCTGAACCTT
>NZ_JBANEL010000031.1:0-39267 GCF_040187735.1 Comamonas sp. w2-DMI
CCCAGGCCGCGCAGGCAGCAGGCGGCGCGGGCATCGCGGCGCTGGAGGCTGAGGTGGAGCGCGCCGCGCGACCTGGACGCGCCCGCTGCGCGGCTGGTGCAGGAAAGCGCAGGCCGGGCGCTGCTGGCGCTGGGCGAGGTCGAGGCCCTGTTCGCCTCCGGAACGCTGGTGGTCGATGCCTGCCGCCATGCGGTGCGTGCGGGGGGCGTGGTGGTGCCGCTGGCGGGCCGGCCGGTGCTGTTCGCGCTGGCGCGCGTGCTGGCCGAGGCCTGGCCGGCCGATGTGTCGCGCGAGGCGCTGGCGGCACGCGTGTTCCGGGCCCGCGAGGCCGACGAGTCGTACCGCGCGCGGCTGCGCGTCGAGCTGGGCCGGTTGCGCCGGCTGCTGCGGCCGGTGGCCGGGGTGCATGCCACGGCGCAGGGCTTTGTGCTGGTGCCGCGCCATCAGCCTGTGGCCGTGCTGGCGCGGCCCGTGGAAACGGCCCAGGGTGCGGTGGATGGGGCGGTGCTGGCGCTGCTGTCCGATGGCGAGGCCTGGGCCAGCTCGGCCCTGGCGCTGGCGGTGGGCGCCAGCCAGCGCAGCGTGCAGAGAGCGCTGGACGCGCTGGCGGCCCGCGGGCTGGCGCAGCCCGTGGGACGCGGCCGTGCGCGCCGCTGGATGGGCCGGTCCGCGCCGGGATTCGCGACGGCTTTGTTACTCCCTGCGGCGCTGCCCGGTGACTAGCATGGACTCACCGCCATTGATGGCATCACGAAGGAGTTCAGCATGAAAGCAGCGACTGCAGAAATCATCCGCGAGTACGGGCCTTTTCCCGGCATCACGCATGTGCACGGCGTGTCCTACGACGGCCGGCAGGTCTGGTTCGCCACCGGCGACCAGGTGCAGGCCATGGATCCCGACAGCGGCGAGATCGTGCGCGCCATCGACGTGCCGGGCCATGCCGGCACGGCCTTCGACGGCCGGCACCTGTTCCAGATCGCCGAGGACCGCATCCAGAAGATCGACCCGGCCACCAGCCGCGTGCTGGCCACCATCCCCGCGCCCGGCGGCGGCGGCGACTCGGGCCTGGCCTGGGCCGAGGGCTCGCTGTGGGTGGGGCAGTACCAGGCGCGCAAGATCCACCAGATCGACCCCGAGACGGGGAAGGTGCTGCGCACCATGGATTCGAACCGCTTCGTCACCGGCGTCACCTGGGTGGACGGGGAGCTGTGGCACGGCACCTGGGAAGAGAACCGTAGCGAGCTGCGGCGCATCGACCCGGCGAGCGGCGCGGTGCTGGAGCGGCTGGAGATGCCGCCGGGTACCGGCGTGTCGGGGCTGGAGTCCGATGGCGGCGAGCGCTTCTTCTGCGGCGGCGGGGCCAGCGGCAGGCTCCGGACCGTGCGCCGGCCGGCGCGGCCGAAGTAATCCGGCTCAAAGCGGCCGCACCAGCTCCGCCACGCCGGCCCAGGGCTCGCTGGCGAAGGCCTGGGCCAGGTGCTCGATCAGTGCCTGCACCCGTGCGGGGCGGTTGCGGCCCGGCGGGGTCAGGATGTGCAGCGCGATCGGATCCACCTGCCAGTCTTCCATCACCGCTTCCAGCGCACCCGTCTGCAGCTCCTGCCAGACCAGGAAGGCCGGCTGCAGCGCCACGCCCAGCCCGGCCAGCAGCGCGGGCGTCAGTGCCTCGGCGTTGTTGGCCTGCATCTGCACGGCCATGGCCTGCGTGAATTCGCCGTGCCGCGCATGCTTGAAACGCCAGTGGGTGCCGGTACGCGCATAGGTGTATTGCAGCGCCTTGTGCTTTGCCAGATCGCTGGGGTGGCGCGGGCGGCCATGACGCTGGAAATATTCGGGCGAGCCCACGAGCAGGATGCGTACCTTGCACAGCTGGCGGGCCAGCAGGCTGGAATCCACCATGGTGGCAATGCGCAGGGAGAGGTCGAAGCGGTCGCCCACCAGATCCACCTGCTGGTCGTTGAAATGCACGTCCAGCTCCACATCGGGGTGGGCCTGCAGAAAACCCGGCAGCGCCGGCGCCAGACGCGCGATGCCGAAGGACATGGGCGCGGACATCCGGATCACGCCGCGCAGGCTCACGGACTGCTCGGCCACCTCGGCTTCCACGGCCTGGCCTTCCTCGAGGATGCGCGAGGCGCGCTCCAGCGCCGCGTGGCCATTGGCGGTCAGCGACAGGCGGCGCGAGGTGCGGTGGAACAGCGTGGTCTTCATGCGCGCTTCCAGCCGTGAGACGGCCTTGGACACGGTGGCCTGGGACAGCGAGAACTCGGCCGCGGTGCGCGCGAAGGAGCCGGTTTCCGCGACCTTGGCAAAGATAGCCCACGCTTCCAGGTCTGGCAGTTTATTCATGGTGGCTATGGAGCAGAGATAGGGAGGACAGCCCGCAATATGCCAGCAGTCGGCATGGCGGCGCATGCCAAAAACGGAAAGGATGGAATTCCATTCCTTGGCTTCTCAGCGTGATCTGCGGTTCCTAGACTGGCTCCATTGCATCAACGAGTCCGCAGGAGAACACCATGATCGAACGCCGTCCCCTGGAAAGCCTGGGCGCCGCCCACCATGGCTGGCTCGACGCCAGGCACCATTTTTCCTTTGCCGAATACCACGACCCCGAGCGTGTCCACTGGGGTGCGCTGCGGGTGTGGAACGACGACACCATCGCCCCCGGCTCGGGCTTTCCGCCGCACCCCCATGCCGACATGGAAATCATCACCTATGTGCGCGAAGGTGCCATCACCCACCGCGACAACCTGGGCAACCAGGGCCGTACGGTGGCCGGCGATGTGCAGGTGATGAGTGCGGGCACGGGTATCCGCCACTCCGAATACAACCTGGAACCCGGCGTCACTCGCATCTTCCAGATCTGGATCCTGCCCGACCGGCAGGGCGAGCGGCCGGCCTGGGGTACCAAGCCCTTCCCCAAGGACGACCGCGCCGGCCGCTTCGTGACGCTGGCCAGCGGCGCCGAAGGCGACGACGACGCGCTGCCGATCCGTGCCGACGCCCGCGTGCTGGGTGCCACGCTCAAGGCCGGCGAGAGCGCCGAATACCGGTTCGCCGAAGGCGACCGCTATGGCTACCTGGTGCTGGCCAAGGGCCGCGCCGAGGTCAATGGCGTGCCGCTGGATGCCCGCGACGGCGCCGCGGTGCATGCCGAGAAGAGCCTGCGCATCACCGCGAGCGAAGACGCCGAGATCGTGCTGGTCGATGCCGGCGCGGTGCATTGAGTTCTCTTCCCCGTTTCCTTCACCCACCCTCCACCACCCTCAAGGAGTTCACCATGCCCAAGAACCGCTACACCGAAGTTCTGACCCCCCAGAACAGCCAGATCATCTTCATCGACCAGCAGCCGCAGATGGCCTTCGGCGTGCAGTCCATCGACCGCCAGGTGCTGAAGAACAATGTCGTGGGCCTGGCCAAGGCGGCCAAGGCCTTCGGCATCCCCGCCACCATCACCACGGTCGAGACCGAAAGCTTCTCGGGCCACACCTATCCGGAGCTGCTGGCCGTCTTTCCCGAACACAAGCTGCTGGAGCGCAGCTCGATGAACTCCTGGGACGACCAGAACGTGCGCGACGCGCTGGCCGCGGGTGCCGCCCAGGGCCGCAAGAAGATCGTGGTCTCGGGCCTGTGGACTGAGGTCTGCAACACCACCTTCGCGCTGTCGTGCCTGCACGACACCGACTACGAGATCTACATGGTGGCCGACGCCTCGGGCGGCACCTCGCTGGATGCGCACAACTACGCCATGGACCGCATGGTGCAGGCCGGCGTGGTGCCCGTGACCTGGCAGCAGGTGCTGCTGGAGTGGCAGCGCGACTGGGCGCGCCGCGGCACCTACGATGCGGTGATGGACATCGTGCGCGAGCATTCGGGTGCCTACGGCATGGGCGTGGACTATGCCTACACCATGGTGCACAAGGCGCCCGAGCGCGTGCAGCACGGCGAGACCGTCGGCCCCAACCCCGCCCAGGCCTGACCCCCCCCGCGCCGCGGCCCCTCGCCACAGGAGTGACACCATGAAGCTCTACGCACTGTCCCTGGGAGCCGGCCTGCTGGTCGGCGTGGTCTACAGCCTGCTGCAGGTGCGCTCGCCCGCGCCGCCGCTGGTGGCCCTGGTGGGGCTGCTGGGCATCCTGGTGGGCGAGCAGATCATTCCTGTCGGCAAGCAGCTATTGCAGGGCACGGCCTTCAGCGCCGCCTGCGAGCAGGCCGAGGCCACCGAGCATGTGCTTGGCCAACTCCCCGGCAGGCCCGGCAGGCCCGGCAGGCCCGGCTGCCAGAAGCCCGGCGCGGACCAGCGCCAGGGCTGACACCGGCCCCCACTTCAAGGAAACTGTCCCATGAGCACGCGCAGAAAAGTCCTGGGCTCTGCCGCCACCCTGGCCATGGGTGGCCTGCTGGGCTGCAGCATCCCCTCACGCCAAGGAGCCTCCATGACCGACCAAACGCCCGACGCCAAGCCCGACGCCATCTTCCATAACGGCCGGTTCACCACGCTGAACCGGGCCCAGCCCACGGCCACGGCCGTGGCCGTCAAGGACGGCCGCTTCATCGCCGTCGGCTCCGATGCCGAGGTGCTGGCCCTGGCCGGCAGCGGCACGCGCAGGATCGACCTGCAGCGCCGCAGCGTGCTGCCCGGCCTGTTCGACAACCACACGCACGTGATCCGCGGCGGCCTGAACTTCAACCTCGAGCTGCGCTGGGACGGCGTGCGCTCGCTGGCCGATGCGCTCGACATGCTCAGGCGCCAGGTGGCCGTGACCCCGGCGCCGCAATGGGTGCGCGTGGTCGGCGGCTTCACCGAGCACCAGTTCGTCGAGAAGCGCCTGCCCACCATCGACGAGATCAACGCCATCGCGCCCGACACGCCGGTGTTCCTGCTGCACCTGTACGACCGTGCCCTGCTCAACGCCGCCGCGCTGCGCGCCGTGGGCTACACCCGGGACACGCCCGCGCCGCCCGGCGGCGAGATCGTGCGCGACGCCAACGGCAACCCCACGGGCCTGCTGCTGGCCAAGCCCAATGCCACCATCCTCTACGCCACGCTGGCCAAGGGGCCCAAGCTGCCGCTGGACTACCAGGTCAACTCCACGCGCCACTTCATGCGCGAGCTCAACCGCCTGGGCGTGACCGGCGTGATCGACGCGGGCGGTGGCTTCCAGAACTACCCCGAGGATTACGAGGTGATCCAGCAGCTGGCTGATGCCGGCCAGATCACCGTGCGCCTGGCCTACAACCTATTCACGCAAAAGCCCAAGGAGGAGAAGGCCGACTTCCTGAAGTGGACGTCCTCGGTCAAGTACAAGCAGGGCGACGACTACTTCCGCCACAACGGCGCCGGCGAGATGCTGGTGTACTCGGCCGCCGACTTCGAGGACTTCCGCCAGCCGCGCCCCGACATGCCGCCCAGCATGGAGGGCGACCTGGAGGAAGTGGTGCGCGTGCTGGTGCAGAACCGCTGGCCCTGGCGCCTGCACGCCACCTACGACGAGACCATCAGCCGCGCGCTCGACGTGTTCGAGAAGGTGCACCGCGACACGCCGCTCACCGGCCTGAACTGGTTCTTCGACCACGCCGAGACCATCTCCGACCGCTCCATCGACCGCATCGCCGCGCTGGGCGGCGGCGTTGCCGTGCAGCACCGCATGGCCTACCAGGGCGAGTACTTCAGCGAGCGCTACGGCGCGCGCGCCACCGAGGCCACGCCGCCCGTCAAGAAGATCCTCGAGCGCGGCGTGAAGACCTCGGCCGGCACCGACGCCACGCGCGTCGCCTCGTACAACCCCTGGGTGTCGCTGTCGTGGATGGTCACCGGCAAGACCGTGGGCGGCCTGCAGATGTACCCCGAGCGCAACCTGCTCGACCGCGAGACCGCACTGCGCATGTGGACCGAGAACGTCGCCTGGTTCAGCAACGAGGAAGGCCGGCGCGGCCGCATCGAGGTCGGCCAGTTCGCCGACCTGATGGTGCCGAGCAAGGACTACTTCACCGTGCCCGAGGACGAGATCTCGTTCCTCACGTCCGAGCTCACCGTGGTCGGCGGCCGCGTGGTCTATGGCGCGGGCCCGTTCCAGCAGCACGACGACAACCCGCTGCCGCCCGCCATGCCCGACTGGTCGCCCGTGCGCCGCTTCGGCGGCTACGGCGCCTGGGGCGAGCCCGAGGGCGCGGGCCGGAATTCGCTCAACCCGGCCCGCTACCGCAGCCTGGCTGCTGCCTGCGGCTGCGGCACCAGCTGCGGCCTGCACGGCCACAGCCACGCCAGCGCCTGGGCGTCCAGCGTGCCGTCCTCCGATCCAAAGAGCTTCTTCGGCGCGCTGGGCTGCTCCTGCTGGATGGCCTGAGGCAGGGAGACATGCCATGACAAGCCTCAGCCTTGAAAACCGCCTTGCGGTGATGGCGCGCCCAGTCTTCGGCAGCGCGGCCATGCGCTTTGTCGCCTACCTGGGCCTGTGCGCGGCCTATCTGCAGGGCGGGTTGGTCAAGCTCACCCACTTTTCCGGCGCCCTTGGCGAGATGCAGCATTTCGGCCTGGCGCCGGCGCCGCTGTTCGCGGTGCTGGTGATCGCACTGGAGCTGGGCGCCTCGGCGCTGGTCCTCATCGGCCGGCTGCGCTGGCTGGGCGCGCTGGCGCTGGGCGGCTTCACCCTGCTGGCGACTTTCCTGGCGCTGCGCTTCTGGGAGCTGCCCGCGGGGCAGGAGCGCTTCATGGCGGCCAATGCCTTCTTCGAGCACCTGGGCCTGGCGGGCGGCTTCCTGCTCGTGGCCTGGCTGGACCTGCGGGAAAAGGAGTACGCATGACTGCTACCAGCAACGCATCTGCGGCTGCCGGGTCCGCCCCGGGCCTCTGGGCACAATGCCGCGCGCCGGTGCTGCTCGCCATCGTGGGCGGCGCCATAGACACCATCGGCTTCATCGCGTTGCTGGGCTTCTTCACCGCCCATGTGACCGGCAACCTGGTGCTGGCCGGCGCGGCCTTCGCCAAGGGCGGGGCGGGCCTGTGGATCAAGCTGGGCGCGATCCCGCTGTTCATCGCCACGGTCATGCTCACCAAGCTGTGGATAGACCGCTGCAGCCCGTCCTCCAGGACCCTGGGCTGGCTGTTCGTGGGCGAGGCCGCGTTCCTCACCGGCTTCATGCTCGCGGGCCTGCAGCTGGAGCCTTTCCGCGACCCCGATGCCGGCGCGCTGGCGCTGACCGGCGGCCTGGGCCTGGTGGCGCTGGCCATACGCAACACCGCCAGCAAGACGCTGATCAAGCACATCAGCCCCAGCACCATGATGACGGGCAACACCACCCAGTTCGGCATCGACCTGTCCAACTACGTGCGCCATCCCGGCAGCGAAAACCGGCAGGCGGTATGCAAGAGCGGCAGCGTGGTGGGCGGCTTCGTGCTCGGCGCTTTCCTGGGCGCGGTGCTCTACCAGCACCTGGGCTTCTGGAGCGTGCTGCCCTTCCTGCTGGCCGTGCTGTACCTGGCCCGCCTGGCCTTTCGCCAGCAGCCCATTTGACGGAGGTGCCGCCATGAACAAGAGCCGCCTGGAATCCTTCAGCGACGGGGTCATCTCGGTGAGCCTGACGCTGATGCTCTACCAGATCCAGCTGCCGGCCGAGTTCACCTGGAGCGGGCTGTGGAGGGAGGCGCACAACTTCTTCGGCTACGTGCTCAGCTTCATCTATGTAGGCATTTACTGGAACAACCACCACCACCTGTTCCTGGTGGTGCGCGGTATCAACGGCCGCATCATGTGGGCCAACCTGAACCTGCTGTTCTGGCTGACCATGATCCCCATCACCACCACCTGGGCCGGCAGGTCGGGGCTGCTGGCGCTGCCCACCGCGCTCTATGCCGCGGTGCTGTTCATGTGCGCGCTCTCGTACTGGGGGCTGGAGCGTGTCATCATCGCGTCGGAGGGCCGGGATTCCGTGCTCGCGCGCACCCTGGGCAAGGACCTGAAGGGCAAGCTCTCGCTGCCCGTGTACGCGCTGGCCATTGCCGTCAGCTTCTACAGCACCATGGCCGCGTTCGTGATTTTCACGGCCATGGCCGTGCTCTGGTTCCGGCCCGACCCGCGCATCGAAAAATACCTGGCGCAGCAGAACGAGCAGCAGCGCTGACCGCCCGCCTTTCCTGGAGCCCCCATGCCCGAAACCCGCAGCACCCCCGCCCCCCTGAGCCACTTGCTGGGCTTCAATGCCGGCTATGTGGACACGGCGGGTTTCCTGGCGCTGGGCGGCCTGTTCGCCGCGCATGTGACGGGCAACTTCGTCACGCTGGGCGCGGCGCTGATCCACGGCAGCGCGGGTGCCGTCTCCAAGCTGCTGGCGCTGCCCGTGTTCTGCGTGGCCGTGGTGCTGGCGCGCCTGGCCAGCAATGCGCTGGTGGCGCGGCAGCAGGCGCCCCTGCGCAGCCTGGTCGCGGCCCAGGTGCTGCTGCTGGCGCTGGCGGCGGCGCTGATGCTGGGCTACGGCCCGTTCGCGGACGGCGACGCGCCGCCCGCGTTTGCCGCCGGCATGCTGATGGTGTGCGCCATGGCCGTGCAGAACGCCATGCAGCGCATGCACCTGGCCCAGCTGCCGCCGTCGACCCTGATGACGGGCAACACCACCCAGGTGATGATCGATCTGGCCGACCTGTTCAAGGGCCTGCGGGGCGATGCGCGCGGCGCTGCCATGGGGCGGCTGCGCAAGATGCTGCCCGCCATCGCCAGCTTTGCCGTGGGCTGCGCGCTGGCGGCGCTGGCCTATGTGGCCCTGGGCATGTGGTGCTTTGCGCTGCCGCCGGTGGTGGCGGCGCTGACGCTGCGCTACAGCAGCGATTCATGATGAAAATGGCTGTAGCGCCCGTCCATCAAGCGCTAAAAGCTATTAAATAAATAGCAGTCAAGCCATCAACCCCGGGCGATCAGTGCCGCCACGGCCTCGCCCACCTGTGTGGTATTAGCCGTGCCGCCCAGGTCCGGCGTGCGCGGGCCGTTCTTGATGACTTCCTCGATGGCGGCCACGATGGCGTCGTGCGCGGCGCGGCCGGCGCCCTGGCCCTGGGTCAGGAAGTCCAGCAGCAGCGCGCCCGACCAGATCATCGCGATGGGGTTGGCGATGTTCTTGCCGTAGATGTCGGGCGCCGAGCCGTGCACCGGCTCGAACAGGCTGGGGAAGGTTCGGTCGGGGTTCAGGTTGGCCGACGGCGCCAGGCCGATGGTGCCGGTGGTCGCCGGGCCCAGGTCGGAGAGGATGTCGCCGAACAGATTGGTGGCGGCCACCACGTCGAAGCGGCCCGGCTGCAGCACGAAGCGCGCGGTCAGGATGTCGATGTGCTGCTTGTCCAGCGTGACCTCGGGGTACTGTTTGGCGACCTCCTCGGCGCGCTGGTCCCACCAGGGCATGCTGATGGCGATGCCGTTGCTCTTGGTGGCCAGGGTCACATGCTTCTTGGCACGGCTCTGGGCCAGGTCGAAGGCGTATTTCAGCAGGCGGTTGGCGCCGTGGCGCGAGTAGACCGACTCCTGGATCACGATCTCGCGGTCCGTGCCCTCGTACATGATGCCGCCCAGCGAGGTGTATTCGCCCTCGGTGTTCTCGCGCACCACGTAGTAGTCGATGTCGCCGGGCTTGCGGCCGGCCAGCGGGCAGGGCACGCCCTCGAACAGGCGCACCGGGCGCAGGTTGATGTACTGGTCGAACTCGCGGCGGAACTTGAGGAGGGACCCCCACAGCGAGACGTGGTCGGGCACGGTGGCCGGCCAGCCCACGGCGCCGAAGAAGATCGCGTCCATGCCCGAGAGCTGGGCCTTCCAGTCGTCGGGCATCATCTGGCCGTGCGCGGCGTAGTAGTCGCAGCTGGCCCATTCGAAATGGTGGAATTCGAGCTGCAGGCCGAAGCGCTGGCTGGCGGCCTGCAGGGCGCGCAGGCCCTCGGGCATGACTTCCTTGCCGATGCCGTCGCCGGCGAGGACTGCGATGTGGTACGTGGTGGACATGGGCGGTTTCCGTCGTTGAAAGTGCTGGGGCGTATTCTCATACCCTGCGTTTATGAAGACAATCCCGTACTTGTAGTCTGATTGTTTACGGATCGTGTTCAAAAACCTGCTGCCCGACGACCTGCGCGTCTTCCTCTCGGTGGTGCGCCGCGCCAGCTTTGCCGCGGCGGCGCAGGAGCTGGGCGCCTCGCCCGCCTATGTGAGCAAGCGCATACGCCTGCTGGAGGCCGAGCTGGGCGTGCAGCTGCTGCACCGCACCACGCGGCGCGTGGCGGTCACGGAGGACGGCGAGCGCGTGTTCGGCTGGGCGCAGCGCATCCTCGACGACATCGACCACCTGGTGCAGGACGTGAGCACCGCCGCCGGCGAGCCGCGCGGCCTGCTGCGCATGAGCAGCAGCTTCGGCTTCGGCCGCAACGTGGTGGCGCCGGCCATGTCGCAGCTGGTGGCGCGGCACCCGGGCCTGCAGGTGCGGCTCGAGGTCTTCGACCGCCTGGTCGACGTGGCGGCGGAGGGCATCGACCTGGACGTGCGCGTGGGCGACGAGATCGCGCCGCACCTGATCGCCCGCAAGCTGGCCGACAACCACCGCGTGCTGTGCGCCGCGCCCGCCTACCTGCAGCGCAAGGGCCTGCCGCGCGGCATCGCCGAGCTCTCGGCGCACGACTGCCTGGTCATCAAGGAGCGCGACCACCCGTTCGGCGTCTGGAAGCTGCGCGCCGGCGCCGAGGAGCGCACGGTGAAGGTGACCGGGCCGCTGTCGGCCAACCACGGCGAGATCGCGGTGCAGTGGGCGGTGGACGGCCACGGCATCGTGCTGCGCTCGGTCTGGGACGTGGCCGCGCTGCTGCAGTCCGGCCAGCTGGTGCAGGTGCTGCCCGAGTGGCGCCAGGAGGCCAATGTCTGGGCCGTCTACCCCACGCGGCTCGACCGCTCGGCCAAGGTGCGGGCCTGCGTGGAGTTCCTGCAGGACTACTTTCGGCAGGCCATGCCCTGAAGCCAGGCAGGGCTCAGGCGCGCTGCGCCTCCAGCACCTGGGTGAACAGCGACTTGCCGTCCAGGTCCTTGAGCGTCACGGTCAGGGCCTGGCTGCGGTGGTCGATGTCCACCTGGCCGAAGAACTGGTAGCCCTCGGTGGGCGCCGAGTTGTCGTAGCCCGCGCCCTTCTGGTAGACGACCTCGCCGCCGAAGGTCTTGTCCATCTCGTTCGGGCCGAAGCCGCCGGCGTTCAGCGGGCCGGAGACGAATTCCCAGAACGGATCGAAGTCCTGGAACTGCGCGCGCTCGGGGCTGAAGTGGTGGGCCGCCGTGTAGTGCACGTCGGCGGTGAGCCAGACCACGTTCTTGATGCCCGCGTCCTTGATGCCCTTGAGCAGGCGCGCCATCTCCATCTCGCGGCCCTTGGGCGCGCCGTGGTCGCCGTTGGCCACGGCCTCCCAGCGGGCGCGGCCCTCGGCGTCCTTGCCGTCGGGCACGAAGAGGCTGATCGGCATGTCGGCGGCGATGAGCTTCCAGGTGGCGCGGCTCTGCTTCAGGCCGGCGAGCAGCCAGTCCACCTGCGGGCGGCCGAGGAACTCGGTGTCCGGGCCCTCGCTGGTCTGCAGGTTGTGGGTGTTGGGGCCGCGGTAGCTGCGCATGTCGAGCACGAAGACATCGGCCAGCGGGCCCTGGGGCAGGTGGCGGTACACGCGCTGCGACTCGGCGGCGCCGAAGTGGCGCATCGGCGCATAGTCCATGAAGGCGCGCTGGCCGCGCGCGGCCAGCAGCTGCACGTTCTTCTCGGTGTAGCGCGCGTCGGCGGCCACGCTCTTGCTGTCGGAGTAGTTGTTGCTGACCTCGTGGTCGTCCCACTGCCAGATCTGCGCCACCTCGCTGCCGAAGGCGCGCACGTTGGCGTCCATCAGGTTGTAGCGGTGGCGGCCGCGGAACTCGTCCAGCGTCTCGGCCACCTTGGCGACCTCGGGCGTGACCAGGTTCTTCCACAGCGTGCCGTCCTTGAGCTTGAGCTCGGCGGGGATGGGGCCGTCGGCATAGATGGTGTCGCCGCTGTGCAGGAAGACATCGGGATTGGTCTTGCGCATGGCCTCGTAGATGCGCATGCCGCCGAAGGCCTCGTTGATGCCGAAGCCCTGGCCGGCGGTGTCGCCGCTCCACACCAGGCGTAGCGGGCGCGTGGCCGGGCCGCCGCTGGCCTCGGGCGTGCGGAAGTGGCCTTGCACGGCGGGCGAGCGCACGTTGGCGCTGGCCAGGTCTTCGAGCACCACGCGGTAGAAGATGTCCTGCCCGGCGGGCAGGCCCTGCAGGTCGATGCGGCCGGTGCCGTCGCTGGACGCGAGCAGGTCGGGGCCGCGCAGCCGGGTGGCGTTGGCGAAGCTGGCGGTGGTGGACCATTCCAGCCACAGGCGCGCATCGCGGCTGGCGCGGGCCCAGACGATGGCGCGGTCGGCCAGCACGTCGCCGCTCTGCACGCCCGAGGGCAGCAGCGGGCGGGCGGCGTCGCGGGTGATGGCGGCGGGCGCGGCCTGCGCGCGCAGCACGGCGGGCAGCAGGCCGGCGCCGGCCACGGCGGTGGAGGAAAGCAGGAAGCGGCGGCGGGGGAGAATCAATGGCATGGCATCGAGGAGGCAAAGCTGAACAGCCGGCCCAGCTTAGGCTGCGCGGATGACATGCCCGTGAATGCGCCTTCGGTCCCAGGACCTGCGCCCATGGCCCCCGCGATCCATGTGCGTGATGCGATCAGACCCTAATCCATCTTCACATTGGCGGCCTTCACCACCGCCTCCATGCGCTGTTTCTCTTCGCGGATGAAGGCCGCGGCTTGCGCGGGCGGCGTGAGCTGGAGGTCGTAGCCCTGCGCCACCAGGGCCTGCGTGGCCTCGGGGGCTGCCACGCCTTTCACGAAGCCCTGGTAGATGCGCTGGCGCTCGGCATCGGCAAGGCCTGCGGGGCCGATGGCGGCAATCCAGCCGTTGAGAACATAGTCGGGCAGGCCCTGTTCGGCAATCGTGGGCACTTCGGGCAGGGTGTCGGAGCGCCGGGTGCCGGTGACGCCCAGGGCGCGCAGCGCGCCGGTTTTGACATGCGGTGCGGCCGGCGCCACGGCCACCACGCCCAGCTGCACCTGGCCGCTGAGCAGGTCGTTCATCAGCTGGCCCATGCCGCGGTACGGGATATGCGGAATCTGCAGGCCTGCCTGCTGCACGAACATGGCCGCGCCCAGGTGCAGGATGGTGCCGTTGCCCGAGGAGCCGTAGTTGAGCGCGCCGGGGTTGGCCCTGGCATAGGCCATCAGCTCCTGCAGGTTGCGCACGGGCAGCCTGGGGCTGGCCACCAGCACGAACGGCGTGGTGCCGATGATGGTGATGGGCGTGATGTCGTTGATCGAGTCGAACGGAATGTTTCTGTACAGGCTGGGATTGACGACATGGTTGTTGCTGACGATGGCGATCGTCGAGCCGTCCCTGGGCGCACGCACCAGCTGGGCCGTGCCGGTGATGCCGCCCGCGCCAGGCAGGTTCTCGATCACCAGCGCCTGGCCCAGCACCTTGCCCACGCTGGGGGCGATGGCGCGGATGGCGCCGTCCGCCCCCGAGCCGGCCGACAGCGGCAGGATGACGCGCAGCGGCTTGTCGTGCGGCGCGGCATGGGCCAGCGGCGGCAGCGCGCTGCCTGTCGCCCAGGCGGTGGTGGTGGCCAGCCATTGGCGGCGGCTGATGCGTGGGCTTGTCTTCATGCCTTGTCTCCGGAATGCGGGCTGTTCCCGTCTATGTGGTGTGGATCGCTGTCAATCAGTGGGCGTTGGGCTGTGCGCTGTCAGCCCGCCACGGCGCCGCTGGCGCGCAGCGCGGCGATGGCGGCCGCGTCGTAACCCAGGCTGTCCAGCAGCTCCTGGGTGTGTTCGCCCAGCCGGGGCGGGTCCATGCGCACGCCTAGGCGTTCGCCCGCCATGCGAACCGGCAGCAAGGTGGCCGGTGCCGTCTGGCCGGCACGTTCGCCGTCGGTCAGGCGCACATCGGCCAGGCCGCCCGTGGCGCGCAAATGCGGATCGTCCCGCAGTTGCTCGGGCTTGCTGATGGGGGCATAGGGCAGGCCGTTGTCCTCAAACCGCTTGGCGATGTGCGCGGCCGTCATCGGCGCAAAGCGCCGGCGCAGCTCGGACAGCAGGGTGGGGCGAAGGCGCACGCGGTCGTTGTTGGTAGCGTACTGCGGGTGGGCCAGCAGGTCGCTCCAGCCGAAGGCGTTGCACATGGCGGCCCATTGCGCATCGCTGACGGCGGCCAGGAAGATCTGCTCGCCATCCAGCACGGTGAACACGTCGTACACCGACCAGGCCGAGATGCGGTTGGGCATGGGCTCGGCGGCCTGGCCGGTCACGGCGTACTGCATCATGTGCTGGCCCACGAGGAAGACATTGTTTTCGAACAGCGCGGAGTCGATCTCCTGGCCCTTGCCGGTCTGCGCGCGCTGTATCAGCGCGGCCATCGCGCCGATGGCGCCGAACATGCCGCCCATGATGTCGTTGACGCTGGTGCCCGCGCGCAAGGGGTCGCCGGGGCGGCCCGTCATGTAGGCCAGGCCGCCCATCATCTGCACCACTTCATCGAGCGCGGTGCGGTGCTCGTAGGGGCCGGGCAGGAAGCCGGTGTGGTTCACGTAGATGAGCCGCTCGTTCAGCCTGGAGAGCGCGGCATAGTCCAGGCCGTATTTGCGCATCACTCCAGGCTTGAAGTTCTGGGCCACCACATCGGCCGTGCCGGCAAGGCGGATCGCCGCTTCCAGCCCCTGCGGCTGGCGCAGGTCCAGCGCGATGCTTTTCTTGTTGCGGTTGAACATGGGGAAAAAGCCTGCGCCTGCGCCCAGCAGGTGGCGGGTGCGGTCGCCGTCCACCGGTTCGACCTTGATGACTTCGGCACCCAGGTCGGCCAGCACCATGCCGCAGGTCGGGCCCATGACCATGTGGGTGAATTCGACCACGCGCAAGCCGGCCAGAGGAAGGGAGGGCGATGGGTGAGGGGAGGATGAGTTGCTCATGATTTGGTAGCTGCTGGCGCTCTGTTGGCAAGCGCTAGAAGGTGTTTCGATGAAAAATCCGTTCAAAGGCAGGCGGTGGCCGTGTCGGGCATGGGTCCGGCGTGGGGGCGGATCACGCCCGCCCGCCACAGGCTGCCGTGCAAGGGTTCGTTCGGCAGCCACTGCTGCAACTGCCGGCGCAGCTGCAGCAGGGCCGGCACCTGCGTGCCGGTCTGCGCGCCCATGCGTTCGAGCATGTAGGCCAGGTCTTCGGTGGCCACATTGCCGCTGGCGCCGGGCGCATGCGGGCAGCCGCCAATGCCGCCCAGGCAGGCGTCGAAGCCGCGCACGCCGGCCTGCCAGGCCGCATAGGCATTGGCCAGGCCCATGCCGCGCGTGTCGTGGAAATGCGCGTAGCGCAGCCTGTCGCCCACCCGATGCACGGCCTTGTCAAACAGGCGGCTGACCATGGCCGGGTCGGCATGGCCCACGGTGTCGGCGAGGCTGACGCGGTCGGCGCCGGCGTCCAGCAAGGCCTGCAGCAGGCGCAGCACTTCGGCCTCGGACACTTCGCCCTGCAAGGTGCAGCCGAAGGCCGTGCCCACGCCGCCTTCGATGATGGTGCGGCTGCCCGAGGCATCGCGTGCCGCACGGATGCGGGCCACTTCGGCCACGACCTCGTCCGGCGTTTTGCGCAGATTGGCCAGGCTGTGGGCATGGCTGGCCGACAGCGGCACGATCATCGCGTGCGCGCCGGCTGCCAGGGCGCGCTCCGCCCCCTTGAGGTTGGGCACCAGCACGGAAGCCACCAGGCCGGGCAGCTGCAGCGCATGCTGCAGCACGGCTTCGGTATCGGCCAGCTGCGGCAGCAGGCGGGCGGGCACCATGGAGCCCACCTCGATCTCGCGCATTCCGGCGGCATGGGCGGCATCGACCCAGCGGCATTTGTCGGCCGTGCCGACGATGGTGGACACGCTTTGCAGACCGTCGCGCAGGCCGACTTCGCGAAGGGTTGCAACGGCAGGGGGATGGGTGGTTGGCAAGAGGCAGTCTCCGTGGGCGTTGTTCGTGCTGAATTCTAGAATTTCCAATGCATCAGCAATAATCAATTTCGGAAGCTGTTAGATTCCATAATGGAAATTCAATGACCGTCATGCCCGCCTGTTCGCTTCCTAGCTCCG
Organism: Comamonas sp. w2-DMI; assembly: GCF_040187735.1. Lineage (NCBI taxonomy): Bacteria > Pseudomonadati > Pseudomonadota > Betaproteobacteria > Burkholderiales > Comamonadaceae > Comamonas > Comamonas sp. w2-DMI. Next base: position 16,175 of record NZ_JBANEL010000031.1, read on the forward strand.
AGACCGATGCGGCATGTCGGATACAACGCCGGAGATTCCCATGCATGACCTCAGCCTGTTGAACCTGCGCCTGTTCGTGCAGGTGTGCGAGCAGCGCAGCATCGCCAGGGTGGCACAGTCCGAAGTGCTGGTGGCATCGGCCATCAGCAAGAGGCTGGCGCAGCTGGAACACCAGGTGGGCGCCGACCTGTTCCTGCGCGAAAAGCGCGGCCTGAAACCCACGGCAGCCGGCGAGACCTTGCTGGAGCATGCGCGTACCATCCTGGCGGCGGCCAGCCACATGCAGCAGGAGATGGCGGCCTACGGCAAGGGCGTGCAGGGCCAGGTGCGCGTATTGGTGACGGCCTCGGTGATGGCCGAGTCGCTGGCCGAGGACGTGGCCCGCTTTCTGCAGCAGCCCGCGCACGCCAATATCCGCGTGACCCTGGAGGAGTGCGTGAGCCCGGATGTCGCGCGCGGCGTGCGCGAAGGGCGTGCCGCCATGGGCATCTGCTGGGATGCGACGGATCTGTCCGGCCTGCAGACCCGGCCGTACCGCAGCGACCATCTGGCCGTCGCCGCGCATCGCAGCCACCCGATCGCGCAGTTGCGGCAAGTGCATTTTGCCGACGTGCTGGACTACGAGCATGTCAGCATGCCGGCCCTGAGCGCGGTGCAGATCCTGCTGACGCGCGCGGCGGCGCAGGAGGGCAAGCACCTGCGCCACCGGGTGCATGTTTCCAACTTCGACGCGGCCTTGCGCGTGGTGCAGGCCAACCTGGCCATCAGCGTGGTGCCGCGTGAAGTGGCGCTGTCCTATGCCGCCTATTCCGATGTGCGCGTGATTGCCCTGGCGGACCCCTGGGCGCGGCGGCGCTTTGCCATCAGCTATCGCGACGAAGCGCAGCTGCCGCCGGCAGCCAGGGCCTTGCGCGACCATCTGGTCCAGGCCAGCCAGCAGGCTTGAATCATGAAAAAAAAGCCATTTGCAGTGCTGCAAATGGCTCGGCCGTGCTTCGCCTGTTACTTCAGGCGGTACGAAATAGCTGGAGATCAGCGGCTCAGCGCGGCCTTGACGGCGGCCGACACCAGGCCCATGTCGGCCTTGCCGGCCAGCCGGGCCTTGACCGCGCCCATGACCTTGCCCATGTCGCCAGGGCCGGCGGCGCCGACTTCGGCCACGATGGCCTGCACGGCTGCGGTGATTTCGGCTTCGGACATGCGCTCGGGCAGATAGACCTTGAGCACGTCGATCTCGGCCTTTTCCACATCGGCCAGGTCCTGGCGGCTGGCGCTCTCGTAGGCCGCGATGGAGTCCTTGCGCTGCTTGATCAGCTTGTCCACGATGGCGATCACGGCCGCATCGTCCAGCTCCACGCGCTCGTCCACTTCCTTTTGCTTCATGGCGGCCTGCAGCAGGCGGATGGTGCCCAGGCGTGCACTGTCCTTGGCGCGCATGGCGGTCTTCATGTCTTCGGTAATCTGGGCTTTCAGGCTCATAACTCTCTCCTGGTGAAGGGCCGGGGCGAAATCGCACGATTGCGCCATGGCTTGAGCGGTCACTGCGCGATGGTCGCAGTGGCCAGAAAACAAAAAACCCGCGCCTGGCGTCCCGAGCGCGGGTTTGCGGCGTTTGACGGCCGACTGTCCTAACGAATTAGTACAGCTTCTTGGGCAGTTGCATGCTGCGAACGCGCTTGTAGTGGCGCTTCACGGCAGCAGCCTTCTTGCGCTTGCGCTCGGCTGTGGGCTTTTCGTAGAACTCACGAGCGCGCAGATCGGTCAGCAGACCCAGCTTTTCGATGGTGCGCTTGAAGCGGCGCAGGGCAACTTCATAGGGCTCGTTTTCTTTGACGCGGATGGTAGTCATTCAATTTCCAGATATATCTGTGCCGACAGCGGGTTCTCGGGAAGATCGGGCCTGAGAGCCATGAACAGCGGTTGTTCCCCGTCTCTATTCAACTAGTATGGCCGACGGGGTAATGCCAGCAAAGTCGAGCATTATAAGGGATGAGTGGGCGATATGTCCAAACCCGGCCCCAATCGTCTCGATACGGCATCGGCAACTCCCTGCGCCAGGGGCGCGAAACGCAGTTGGTGGCGACCCTGAGCGGGTTTGCCAGAGGGTCCGGGTACGCACAAATTGCATACAGTTTGTGAAACTCCAATTTCTTCAGGTTGCCAAGGAAATTGGCTTTTCTCTTTTGCCCATAACGGCTGTTGCCCTAGGAGCCTTGTATCGTGTCCCAGCAGTTTTCCCGTTTCCATATGTCGCGCCGCCAGTGGCTGGCTTCTGCCGCCGCCTTGGCCGCTGCTCCCGGTGCCATGGTCCTGGGCGGCTGCGCCAGCGCGCAGGGCGCAGCCGCTGGTGCGGCAGCCGGCAGCCAGCCCGGCGGCCTGGGCATGGTGGGCGGCCTGTTTGCCGGCTCGCGCAGCGACAAGGGTTTCATGGAGGCTGGCTGGCGCGGGCTGGAGAAGGCGCGCGACGAACTGGGCGTGCAACTGCGCTTCATCGACGGCATTGCGCCCCAGCAGGACAAGCTGGCGGCGGCCCTGGCGCAACTGGCCGAGCAGGGCGCGCCGCTGGTGATCGCCCATGGCGGGCAGAACAACCAGGCGGCCGTCGAAGTGGCGCGGCGCTTTCCGGGCACGCGCTTTGTCGTGACCCAGGGAGCGGTGCAGGCGGCCAACCTGAGCAGCTACGACGTGCTGCAGGAGGAGTCGGCCTATCTGGCCGGCGTGCTGGCCGCGCTGACGACCAGGACCGGCGTGGTCGGCCATATGTCGGGCATCCGCGTGCCGCCGGGGCTCAAGGGCCGCGCGGCCTATGCGGCCGGCGTGCGCGATACCGATCCCAAGGTGCGGCTGCTGACCAACTTCTCCGGCGACCAGGACGACAACGCCCTGTCGCACCGCATCGCCCAGGCGCAGATCGCGGCGGGTGCCGACGTGATCTTCACCATGCTCAACTCGGGCCGCGACGGCGTGACGCGCGCCTGCCGCGAGAAGAAGGTGCGCCAGATCGGCAACGTGATCGACTGGACGGCGGTGGATCCGCAGGTCTTCGTGGCCTCGGCCTGGGCCGACGTGGGCATCGGCGCCTTCCTGGCGGTCAAGGACATGAAGGAGACCGGCGCGCCCCGGCCCGGCATCTACAAGATCGGCCTGCAGGACCCTGCGGCCGTGCGCCTCGTCATGGGCAGGGACGTGCCCGCCAGCGTGCGCGCCAGGGTGGACCAGGCCCGCGCGGCGATTGCCGCGGGCCGGCTCAAGGTGCCCGAGCACTACGAGGGCCCCGAGTTCTCGGCCTGACCGGCTGCTGGACAGGAAAAGGATGGCGCTGCCATCCTTTTTTCATACGGAGGAGCCTTCAGGAGACTGCGTCCTGGACCGGCTCCCGGTCCGAGACCGGCAGCGCCTGTGCGCAGGCGTGGGCGCTGGCCCAGGCCCATTGGAAGTTGTAGCCGCCCAGCCATCCCGTGATGTCCACCACCTCGCCGATGAAGTACAGGCCGGGTTGGCTCTTGCATTCCATGGTCTGCTGGGACAGCGCCTTGGTGTCCACGCCGCCCAGCGTGACCTCGGCCTTCTTGTAGCCCTCGGTGCCCGTGGGCGTGATCTCCCAGCGCGAGAGCCTGTGCGCCAGCTGGACCAGGGCCTTGTCCGAGGCCTGGTCGATGGGCCGTTGCCAGGCTGCGTCCTGCTGCACCCAGGCATCGGCCAGGCGCGCGGGCAGCCACTGGCACAGCTCATTGGCGATCAGCTTGCGCGAGCGGGCCTTGGCGGCCAGCAGTTCGGCTTCCAGGTCCACCTGGGGCGCGAGATTGATGGTCAGCGGCGTGCCGGGCGTCCAGTAGCTCGAGATCTGCAGCACGGCCGGGCCCGAGAGGCCGCGGTGGGTGAACAGCAGGTCTTCATGGAAGGTCATGCGTTCCTTCTTGCTGCCCGTTGCTGGGCTCGCGCTGATCTCGACCGACAGGGCCAGGCCCGCGAGCTGGGCATAGGGCTGCCAGCCGGCGCCGTCGAAGGTCAGCGGCACCAGGCCCGGCGAGCGCTCCACCAGCGGCAGGCCGAACTGCCGGGCCAGCCGGTAGCCGAAATCCGTGGCGCCGATCTTGGGAATGCTCAGGCCGCCCGTGGCAATCACCAGGCTGCGCGCCGTGACCGTGCCGCGGTCGGTCTCGATCTGATAGCTGCCGGCGCTTTCCCCGTCAGCGTTTGAAGCCGAAAACGCTATGTTTCCGATACGGCAGGGTTGCCAGCGCTGCACGCCGCCGGCCGCGCATTCGGCCAGCAGCATGGCGATGATGTCCTCGGCCGAGCGGTCGGCGAACAATTGGCCCTTGTGCTTTTCATGGTGGGCGATGCCGTGCCTGTCCATGAGGGCAATGAAGTCGGCCGGCGTGAAGCGCGACAGGGCGGAGCGGCAGAACTGGGGATTGGCGCCCACGAAGTGGCGGTGCGGCGCGCGCACGTCGAGGTCGCGGTTGGTGAAGTTGCAGCGGCCGCCGCCCGAGATGCGGATCTTCTCGGCCACCTTGTCGGCGTGGTCGACGAGCAGGACCCTGAGGCCGCGCTGCCCGGCCCGGGCGGCGCAGAACAGGCCGGCGGCGCCGGCGCCGACGATGACGGCATCAAACATGGAGGATTTCACAGCAGCAGGAAATCAGTAGGACTTACGCAAACAGGGAGGCTTTGAGACTGCTTCGTTGAAGCAAAGGTCTTGCCGGGGCCTGCTTTGCGTAAGCCGTAATCAGGAAAATGCGCCGGCGTGCAGGCGCCGGCCGCGAATACGGGCCCCGGGGTGGGACAAAAGGGTGCCCATTCTCGCCCAGAGCCGCATATTCCTAGAATCGCGCCCATGAATATCCCATCGCATCAGCTCAGCATGACGGTGCTCATGTCCCCGGACATGGCCAATTTCTCGGGCAACGTCCATGGCGGAGCCATTCTGAAGCAGCTCGACCAGGTGGCCTACGCCTGCGCCAGCCGCTACGCCGGCCGCTATGTGGTGACGCTGAGCGTGGATCAGGTGATGTTCCTGCAGCCCATCCATGTGGGCGAGCTGGTGACGTTCCTGGCCAGCGTGAACTACACCGGCACCTCGTCCATGGAGATCGGCATCAAGGTGGTGGCCGAGGACATCCGCACCCAGGTGGTGCGCCATGTGAACAGCTGTTTTTTCACCATGGTGGCCGTGGACGAGAACAAGAAGCCCGTCTCCGTTCCCCCGCTGCAGCCCCAGACCGACGACGAAAAGCGCCGCTGGCAGGCCGCGCTGATCCGCAAGGAGCTGCGCAAGGAGCTGGCAGGGCGCTTCAGGCAGATCCATGTCACCACCAGCGCGAACGTCGCGGGCTGACCGGAAGAGCGCTGGCGACCACGAAAAAAGGCCGCATCGCGGCCTTTTCTTTTGACGCGCCGAGCGGCCTTCAGGCCGCCGCGGTCTGCAGCGCCGATGCGCCTTGCGCCTGCCAGGCGGCCACGCCCTGCACCACGTCGCCGATGACCATGACGCTGGGGCTGGCCAGGCCGCTGCGGGCAATGCATTCGGGCAGGGTGGCGAGCGTGGTCAGCGCATGGCGCTGGCGGGGCAGGCTGGCGTGCTGGATCACGGCCACGGGCGTGCTGCCGGGCAGGCCGGTCAGCAGCTCGGCGGTGATCTGCTCGACGCTGCTCACGCCCATGTAGATCACCAGGGTCAGCTTGGCCGCGTGGGCGGTTGCGGCGATCTGGCGCCAGTCGGGGCCTTTGTCTCCTGGCTTGGCGTGGCCCGTCATGAAGAGCACGCCGTGGGCGCGGTCGCGGTGGGTCAGCGGCGCGCCCAGGCTGGTCAGGCCGGCCAGGCCCGAGGTGATGCCGTTGACCACGCTCACCGCGATGCCGGCTTCGCGCAAGTGCTCCACTTCCTCGCCGCCGCGGCCGAAGATGAACGGGTCGCCGCCCTTGAGACGCACCACGTTCTCGCCTTCGCGCACCGCGGCGATCATGAGCTTTTCGATGAAGGCCTGCGGCGTGCTCTTGCAGCCGCCGCGCTTGCCCACATAGACGATGCGTGCCTGGGGGCTGGCATGGGCCACGACGGCATCGCTGACGAGATCGTCCACGAACAGCACGGTGGCGGATGCGATGGCCTTGGCGGCCTTGAGCGTGAGCAGTTCCGGATCGCCCGGGCCGGCGCCGACCAGGGTGCAGGTGCCCGGGCCCGGGCGGGAAATGGTCGAGTTCGTCATGGCAGTGGGTTCTAGGGTTCTGGAGAGGTCGGCGCCTGCGGCGCGTTTCAGTCGCGGCTCAGGCCCTGCAACTGGCTGAGGTTATGGGGATTGGGCGCGCACATGGCCGCATGCAGGATTTTGATCTGTTGCACCTGTTGCGCGATGGGCGCGGGAACGGGCCGGTGCCCGCCCAGCATGTCGCGGATGAGCTGCGCAGTCTGAAGGGCATCGAGGCCCTGGGGCAGTTGCGGCGCAGCGGCTGTCTCGTCGGCATACAGACTGCTGTGCATGGCCGAGCGTGCAAAGCAGGTCTGGCCGGCCAGCAGGCCCTGGCTGGCCGGCTCGCGGTTGGGCGCCGCCACCGGCTCGCCTTCGGTGCCGCGCAGCAGCAGTCCGCTGGCCTGGCGCAGGGCCAGTGTCTCGGCCATGGGATGGGCGTAGTCGGGATGGGTGTAGCTGCCCACCACCAGGCTGGGGAGGGCCGTTCGGCCGGGCAGGGGGCGTTCCAGCGGATCGAGCAACTTGACGATGCTGTGCGCCGGGTTGCGCAGCCCGATGCGGCGGCGCAGCTGCAGCAGCTTTTCCAGCGCCGGCAGCAGATGGCGGGTGCGCATCCAGACGGCCTGGCCAGGCTGCAGCGCGGCGGGGGCTGCCAGCACCGGCCATTGCAGCGCGCTCCACACGGCCTGGGTGCCGATGCGTCTGTCTTCAGTGTCGCAGCCGTGCACCAGCACCGGCAGGCCTTCGCGGGCCAGCAGCGCGGCCAGCAGCGGCGTGAGATTGGGCAGCTTGCGAGCGCCGTTGTAACTGGGCAGCACGACGACGGGAACCTCCGGCTGCGGCCAGGGCGCCTGCCGTGCTGCCACCGCATCGAGAAAACCGGCCAGCTCTTCGGCGGATTCGCCCTTGAAGCGCATGGCAATGCAGAACGCGCCCAGTTCCAGGTCGCTGACCTGGTTGTCGAGCAGCAGGCCCATGAGTTCCCGGGCTTGTGCACGCGAAAGCGACCGCGCACCCTTGGTGCCGCGGCCGATTTCCTTGAGATAGGCGCTGATGCTCATGATTCATGTAATTGTCGTCATAAAAACAGCAATCCATAAGACTTGTTCGTTATATATACATGTGAGTGCTTGCGCCTGCAGCCCGGCGGTGGTTAATAACTGAATACCGCAGGGCTGCGGACTTGCGGGCCTGAACATTGCTCACATTTGCTGTCACCGGGCACGCGTACGATGTGCTCTGTTTTTTCAGGAGCTTCTCATGAACACCAGCGCATCACTGACGGACGAACTCATGGGCCAGCTGCAGGGCGCGCCCATGCAGGGGCTGGCCCAGCAACTGGGCGTGGACAGCGCGCAGGCCGAGCAGGCCGTGGGCGTGGCCCTGCCCATGCTGTTCGGAGCCTTGGGGCAGAACGCCTCCCAGCCCCAGGGCGCGGCCGATCTGCTTGGCGCGCTGCAGCGTGACCACAGCAGTGCCAACGGCGCCATGGACCTGGGTGGCCTGCTTGGGGGCCTGGGCGGATTGCTGGGCGGGGCCGGCGGCGGCGCGGGCGGACTGGGCAGCATCCTGGGCTCCGTGCTGGGCGGCGGTGGCGCCGGAGCCAATGCCGCGCAGGCCGATGGCGGCTCCATCCTGGGCCATATCTTCGGCGGCAACCAGGATCAGGCCCAGGCGCAGCTGGGCCAGGCGACGGGACTGGGCAGCAACGCCGGCCAGCTGCTGGCCATGCTGGCGCCCCTGGTGATGTCCTTTCTGGCCCATCGCGTGCAGTCCCAGGGCATGGGCGCCAGCGAACTGGGTAACACCCTGGGGCAGGAAAGCAGCCAGATCCAGTCGCAAGGCGGCGTAGCCGGCGGCATCCTGGGAAGCCTGCTGGACCAGAATGGCGATGGCAAGCTGGACATGGGCGACCTGTTCAAGTTGGGCGGCAGCCTGCTGGGCGGCCGCCGCTGATTCCGGCCGCGGGATAAAAAAAGGCAGCTTCGGCTGCCTTTTTGCCTTGGGGAACGCGATGGCGTGCGCAGAAAGCTGTTTTCCTGCGGGCCATACGGGCATAGCCTGATTGCCGCAATGCAACAAGCTCCTCACACTGGTTTTCAGTCCCTGTGTGCAGCGACCCGCCGCACCGGCTTTTTTTGAACCCCCAAGGAGGACCCTATGACGACCGTAGCCGACATCCTGCGCGCCAAAGGCAACAGCGCCATCCACAGCGTGACCCCCTCCGATACCATGCTGGTGGCGCTGCAGCGCATGGCGGACAAAGGCATAGGCGCCCTGCTGGTGCTGGAGGGCGGAGCGATCGCCGGCATCGTGACCGAGCGCGACTATGCCCGCAAGATCGCCCTGCAGGGCCGCAGCTCGGGCAGCACCAAGGTCGAGGAAGTCATGACGCGCAAGGTCCATTGCGTGCTGCCGCACCAGACCAGCGAGGAATGCATGTCGCTGATGACCAGCAACCGCATACGCCACCTGCCCGTGGTGGACGAGCAGCGCCAGCTGCTGGGGCTGATCTCCATCGGCGACATCGTCAAGGAAATCATCTCGGCCCAGCAGTTCACGATCCAGCAGCTGGAGCACTACATCTCGGGTACGCATGCCTGACCTGCTTCTGCGCGCCTGCGCCGCCTTCCCTCTGAAGGAGGCGGCGGCCTTTGCCCGGACAGCCTCTGCCGCGGGCGGCCCTGGCTGGCCGTTTCTGGCTGGGGGCATGTCGGTTTCACGCGCCCATTGGAAATGCCGCAACTCCGGGGCGGCAGACACAAAAAGGCGGGCAGGGCCAATGCCCGCCTTTCCTGCGCCGGCGAGCCGCAGCACCTACACTTGCGGCCATGAGTTTGCTGATCCTGGGAATCGAATCCTCCTGCGACGAGACCGGCGTGGCCCTGGTGCGTGCCGATGCGGGCAAAGGCGTGCCTGTCCTGCTGTCGCACGCGCTGCACAGCCAGATCGAGATGCACCGCGCCTATGGCGGCGTGGTGCCCGAGCTGGCCAGCCGCGACCACATCCGCCGCGTGCTGCCGCTGACGGAAAAAGTGCTGGCCGATTCTGGCGCCACGCTGGAGCAGGTGGACGTGGTCGCCTTCACGCGCGGGCCGGGGCTGGCGGGCGCCCTGTTGGTGGGCGCGGGTGCGGCCTGCGCCATGGCCGCGGCACTGGACAAGCCCGTGCTCGGCGTGCACCACCTCGAAGGGCATCTGCTCTCGCCCTTTCTGAGCGAGGATCCGCCCGAATTCCCGTTCGTGGCCCTGCTGGTCTCCGGCGGCCATACGCAGCTGATGCGCGTGGACGGCGTGGGGCAGTACGCGATCCTGGGCGAAACCATCGACGACGCGGCGGGCGAGGCCTTCGACAAGTCCGCCAAGCTCATGGGCCTGCCGTATCCGGGCGGACCCGTGCTGTCCCGGCTGGCCGAGGGCGGCGATGCCAAGGCTTTCAAGCTGCCGCGCCCGCTGCTGCATTCGGGCGATCTGGATTTCTCGTTCGCCGGCCTGAAGACCGCCGTGCTGACCCAGGCCAAGAAACTGGGCGACGAGCTGGAGGCGCGCAAGGCCGATCTCGCGGCCAGCACCCAGGCGGCCATCGTCGAGGTGCTGGTCAAGAAGACCCTGGCCGCGCTGCAGCAGACCGGCATGAAGCGCGTGGTGGTGGCCGGCGGCGTGGGCGCCAACAGGCTGCTGCGCGAACAGCTCGATGCCGCATGCGCCCAGCGCAAGATTCGGGTTCACTACCCCGAGCTGCATCTGTGCACCGACAACGGCGCCATGATCGCCATGGCCGCAGCCATGCGCCTGCAGGTCGGGCGTGAACAGGCGAACAAGGAATACGCCTTCGACGTGAAGCCGCGCTGGCCGCTGGATGCGCTGCAATAGGCGTTCCCGTCGCTGCTATTGAAAAAGAAGCTTTTTGCGCCTATTCAATCTTGATTTCAGGTTAAAAGATATCTGAAACCCAGATTCGGCAGGCGCAAGCAGCTTTGTTATTGAGAGCGACAACATCAGCGACCGTACCCGGCCGCCAGTTCACGGCGAAGCGGGCGGCGCCGGCTGCTGCGCCAGCTCGATGAAGGCGCGCAGATAGCCGATCTCGAGATCGGCCTCGCGTGCGCCCAGGTGGATCTGCTTGGCAATGCCTTTCCTGCCCAGGCGCACGGGCACCACATCCATCTTGCTCGCATATTCGAGCACCAGCCAGCGCGGCAGCGCGGCCACGCCGCGGCCGCTGGCCACCATCTGCAGCATGATGTCCGTGGTCTCTATGGTCTTGTGGCGGCGCGGCGCAATGCCGGCGGGCAGCAGGAACTGGTTGTAGATGTCGAGCCGGTCCGTGGCCACGGGGTAGGTGATCAGCACTTCCCGGTCCAGATGCTGGGGCAGCACGTATTCGGCCCGGGCCAGCGGATGCGAGCCGGCCACCACGAGCACCTGCTCGTAGTCGAACACGGGCACGAACTGCAGCCCGGGCTTGAACAGCGGGTCGGGCGTGACCAGCAGGTCGATCTCGTAGCCGAACAGCGCGCCGATGCCGCCGAACTGGAATTTCTGCTTCACGTCCACATCCACGTCGGGCCAGGCGCTCAGGTAGGGCGAGACGATCCTGAGCAGCCACTTGTAGCAGGGGTGGCATTCCATGCCGATGCGCAGCGCGCCGCGCTCACCCTGGGCGAACTGGCGCAGGCGTTCTTCGGCCAGGTCCAGCTGCGGCAGCACGCGGCCCGCCACGGCCAGCAGGTACCGGCCCGCCTGCGTGAGGCGCAGGCTGCGGCCTTCGCGCAGCCAGATATCGGTGCCCAGTTGCTGCTCTAGCTTTTTCATGCTGTGGCTCAGCGCCGACTGGGTGACGCACAGCACGTCGGCCGCAGCCGTGAGCGAGCCCTGTTTCTCGACTTCCTGGACGATGACCAGATGGATGCGTTCCAGCATTTAATGAATGAAATTCATGGATTTGTGAGATAAGACCATTTTACTTCATGGATTGAAGAAACCAGAATGCGTTCACTCCTTCCGAACCCTTGTTTTCTCATCCAAGAATTTCCATGACGACCATTCACAACCTCGGCTTTCCCCGCATCGGCGCCCGGCGGGAACTCAAGTTCGCGCTCGAGGCCTACTGGAGGGGCGAATCCTCGCGGGAGGAGCTGAAGGCGCTGGGCGCCGCGCTGCGCCAGCGCCACTGGAGCGAGCAGCAGGGCCTGGATCTCGTGCCCGTGGGCGACTTCTCCTTCTACGACCAGGTGCTGGACATGAGCTTCACGCTGGGCCATCTGCCCGAGCGCGTGCAGGGCTTCCATGGCGAAGCCCTGGACAACTATTTCCGCGTGGCCCGCGGCCGTTCGGCAACGGGAACCGGGGACCATCCGGGCTGCTGCTGCGGCGTGGCCGCAGGCGAGATGACCAAGTGGTTCGACACCAACTACCACTACATCGTGCCCGAATTCACGGCCGGCACCACGTTCAAGCTCGATGCCACGCGGTTGCTGGAGCAGCTGTCCGAGGCCAGGGCGCAAGGCGTGAGATCCAAGCCCGTCATCATCGGCCCCGTCACCTACCTGGCCCTGGGCAAGGCCAAGGACGGTTCCAACAAACTCGATCTGCTGCCGCGCCTGCTGCCCGTGTATGCCGAGCTGCTCGACACCCTGGCGGCGCAGGGCGTGGAGTGGGTGCAGGTCGACGAGCCCATCCTCGTGACCGAGCTCGACGCGGACTGGCAGCATGCGTTCAACACGGCCTACCACCACCTGAAGGCCGCCAAGGCCAAGCTGTTGCTGGCCACGTATTTCGGTGATCTGGCGGAGAACAAATACCTGGCGGCCAACCTGCCCGTGGCCGGCCTGCACGTCGACGCCGTCAACGGCCATGAGGATGTGCAGCAATTACTGGGCCTGCTGCCCGCGCACAAGGTGCTGTCGCTGGGCGTGATCAACGGCCGCAACATCTGGAAGACGGACCTGGCGGCCGTGCTCGACTGGGTGGAGCCGCTGGCCGAGCGCCTGGGCGAGCGCCTGTGGATCGCGCCCAACTGCTCGCTGCTGCATGTGCCCGTGGACCTGGCCCAGGAGGGCAAGCTCGACGCCGAGATCAAATCCTGGCTGGCCTACGCGCTGCAAAAGCTCGAAGAGCTTCGCGTGCTGGGCAGGGCCTTGCGCGAAGGCCGCAAGGCGGTGACGGCGCAGCTGGCGGCCAACGCCGCGGCCCTGGCATCCCGCCGCGCGTCGCCGCGCGTCAACAACCCGGCCGTGCAGGCGGCCACGGCCACCATCGATTTCCGCATGGGCGAACGCCGCAGCGCCTACGGCGTGCGCGCGGCCCGGCAGGCTAGGCTGCTGAAGCTGCCGGCCTATCCGACGACGACCATAGGCTCGTTCCCGCAGACGGCCGATATCCGGCGCGCGCGCAGCGAGTTCAAGGCCGGCAGGCTGGATGCGGCGCTCTACCGGACGGCCATGCGCGCCGAGATAGAGCGCAGCGTGCGCGAGCAGGAGGCGCTGGGTCTGGATGTGCTGGTGCATGGCGAAGCCGAACGCAACGACATGGTCGAATACTTCGGCGAACAGCTGGCCGGCTATGCGTTGAGCCAGTTCGGCTGGGTGCAGTCCTATGGCTCGCGCTGCGTGAAGCCGCCCATCCTGTTCGGCGACATCAGCCGACCCCGGGCCATGACGGTGGAGTGGATCACCTATGCGCAGTCGCTCACGCCAAAGCCCATGAAGGGCATGCTGACGGGTCCGGTGACGATGCTGAACTGGTCCTTTGTGCGCGACGACCAGCCGCGCCCGGTCTCCTGCAGGCAGCTGGCGCTGGCGATACGCGAGGAGGTGCTGGACCTGGAAAGGGCCGGTGTACGCGTGATCCAGATCGACGAGGCGGCACTGCGCGAAGGCCTGCCGCTGCGCAAGTCGCAATGGAAGGCGTACCTGCACTGGGCCGTGGAGTGCTTCCGCATCGCGGCCAACGGCGTGGCCGACGACACGCAGATACACACCCACATGTGCTATTCGGAGTTCAACGACATCATGGCCTCGATTGCCGACATGGATGCCGACGTGATCACCATCGAGACTTCGCGCTCGGACATGGAACTGCTCGATGCGTTCGAGAACTTCCGGTACCCGAACGGAATCGGTCCCGGCGTCTACGACATCCATTCGCCCAACATCCCGACGCAGGATCACATCGTGCAACTGATGCGAAAGGCGGCCGGGCGCATTCCGGCCGGGCGCCTGTGGGTCAATCCCGACTGTGGCCTCAAGACACGCCAGTGGAGCGAAGTGATTGCGGCCCTGACCCATATGGTGGCCGCCGCCAGGACGCTGCGCCAGGCGCCGGCGGCTGCCGGGACTGCCGAAGCCATCGCGGCGGCCTGAATACCCTTGGGCTGAAGCTCCGCGATCCGGAGCGGCGGACTAAAAAAAGCCCGCAGTGCATTGCGCATTGCGGGCTTTCTGCCGTTCGGCCTGCCGGTGCTAAAGAAGACGGAAGAAAGGATGTCGGGCAGGCCGGCCAGCTCCGAAAACGTCAGGCAGCGGCCACATCGGCCGGCACCGCCTTCGCGCTTATTCGATGGGCAGGACCGTGGCCTTGCTCTGCGGCTCCAGCTTGGCCAGTGTCAGCGTCAGCACGCCGTTTTCGAGCTTGGCCTTGCTGGCCGCGGCGTCGATCTCATGGTCCAGTTCCCAGGCGCGCTTCACCTGGCGGGCAGCGCCTTCCACGCTCTGCAGGCGGACGACGGCACCTTCGATGGCGAGCTGCAGCTGCTCGCGCGCCAGGCCGGGAACGTCCAGCGCGAGCGTGGTGGCCTTGTCGTCGCGGCTGACCTGGACCTGTTGCTGCACGGGGCTGGAGGCGCCCAGGGTTTCTTGCAGAAAGCGCTGCAGGGCCAGATCGGCTGCACGGGGGGAGACAAAGCTGTTGCGGCTCATCACAGGGGCGAAGATCATGGTGGTTAACTCCAAATTTGACTGGCGCAAACAAGAATGAATCCAGGTCCGCAGCCAGGAGGCGGCGTTCTGCTTCGACCCGTTTTGCGTCAGTCGTTGCCTATACACTGCGCGGCTTGCGTTGCTGCCGCTTGGTTCATAGGTAGGTGGCTCGCAATGCATTTCAAGAGGATTTTGGGATGAATAAATTGCGCCGCCATGCCTTGAAATACCTGCAGTTGGCACTATGGGCCGGACCTTTGAGCGCTGTGGACGCCATGGCCGGGAATTCGGTGAAGGAGGCCCGCCCGATCCGGCTGGCCTTGATCGAAAGCCTGTCCGGTCCCTTCGCCAACACGGGAGAGGCCGTGTTCCGCAACCTGCTGTGGGCCGCCGAGCGCGTGAATGCGCGCGGCGGCGTGCGGCTGCCGCCAGCGCAGGGCGGGACCCGGCCGCTGGCCATCGTGCGCTACGACAGCAAGGGCCAGAACGAGGAGGCGCTGTCGGCGCTGCGCTCGGCCATCGACGACGGCGTGCGCGTGGTCATGCAGGGCAATTCCTCGGCCACGGCGGCGGCCTTGCTGGGTGCGATTGAAAAGCACAACGAGCGCGACCCCGAGCGCCGCGTGCTGTATCTCAATTACTCGGCCGTGGACCCGACGCTGACCAACGAGAAATGCAGCTTCTGGCATTTCCGCTTCGATGCCCATGCCGACATGCGCATGGCGGCCCTGATGCAGGTGATCCGGGACGACAAGGCCGTGCACAGCGCCTATCTGATCGGGCAGGACTACAGCTTCGGCCAGGCCGTGCTGCGCGAGGCGCGCCGGCAACTGGCCGTGCAGCGCCCGGACATCCGCATCGTGGGCGACGAGCTGCATCCGGTGGGCCGCGTCAAGGACTTCGCGCCCTATGCGGCCAAGATCCGGCAAAGCGGCGCCCAGGCCGTGATCACCGGCAACTGGGGCAATGACCTGATGCTGCTGGTCAAGGCGGCGCGCGAGGCGGGGTACGAGGGGCGCTTTTACACCTTCTACGGCAATGCGCTGGGCGCGCCCGCCGCGCTGGGCGACGCCGGCGTCGGCAAGGTGCTGGCCGTGGCCGACTGGCTGCCCAATGTGCCTGCGGCCGACAGCCGGGCGTTCTACCAGGCCTTCCGCCAGCGCTTTCCGCGCAACGAGGACGACTATGTGCACATGCGCATGCAGCTCATGATGGAGGCATTGGCCCAGTCCATGGAGCGCGCGGGCAGCACCGACACCGTGGCCGTGGCGCGCGCCATGGAGCAGGCCAGCGTGCAGCTGGCCGGGCGTTCGGGCTGGATGCGCGCCGCAGACCACCAGTTCCAGCAGCCGCTGGTGGTGGGCGTGATGGAGCGCAAGGGCAGCGAGGGCGTGGCTTTCGATGTGGAGGGCTCGGGCTACGGCTTCAGGGTGGTGCGCGAGATCGCGGCCCGCGATGCCGAGCAGCCGTCCCTGTGCCATATGCGTCGCCCTTGAGTCGCCTGCACTCCTGATTACATAGCTTCCAGCGCTTGCTCCATAGGCGCTGGAGGCTTTTTCTTATGGATTGCCAGAGGCGCTGGCCTGCTGTCCGGCCCGATAGGCTTCGTGCACGCGCTGACCCAGCTCGATCACCGACAGCGCATAGAAGGCCGACCAGTTGTAGCGCGTGATCGCATAGAAGTTCTCGGTGCCGGCCAGGTATTGCGTGGGGCCGGAGCCGCCGTTTTCCAGCGTGATCAGCGCCAGCGGACGCTGGTAGCTTTCTCCGCCCAGCACGCGCACGCCCCGGGCGGCCATCTGCGCCGCGGTGAAGCTGGGCAGGATGTCGGGGGCCTGCAGCGCGGCCAGGTCCTGGCCTCCGGCCTGCATGTCCACCGCGAAGGTGGAGGGCAGGCCGCTTTGCCAGCCATGGCCCACGAAGTAATTGGCCACCGAGCCGATGGCATCGGCTGCGCTGTTGAACATGTCGATGCGGCCGTCGCCGTCGAAGTCCACGGCCCATTTGTCCCAGCTCGTGGGCATGAACTGGCCCATGCCCATGGCGCCCGCATAGCTGCCGCGGATGGAGAACGGATCGATGCCCGAGCGGTAGGCCGTGAGCAGCATCTGCGCCAGTTCGCCGCGGAAATATTCGGTACGCGCCTGGGCGCGCGGATGGGCACGGGGAAAGTCCAGCGACAGCGTGGCCAGTGCGTCCATGACGCGGAAATTGCCCATCTGCCGGCCGTAGATGGTCTCCACGCCGATGATGCCCACGATGATTTCGGCGGGCACGCCGAACTGGCGCTCGGCCCGCTCCAGGGCTTCGCGGTGGGCCCGCCAGAAATCCACGCCCGCACGGATGCGTATGGGCTCGACGAAGCGGCTGCGGTACACCGTCCAGTTCTTGACGAAGCCGCGCGCCGGCGGCGTCACCAGCCTGGGCACTTGCGGCAGGAAGCGGGCCTGGCCCAGCATGCTTTCCACCCACTCGCGCGGCAGGCCGTGGTGTTCGGCAATCTCGGCGGCCAGCAGCATGGCGTCGGGCCGGC
This sequence comes from Comamonas sp. w2-DMI, assembly GCF_040187735.1. Lineage (NCBI taxonomy): Bacteria > Pseudomonadati > Pseudomonadota > Betaproteobacteria > Burkholderiales > Comamonadaceae > Comamonas > Comamonas sp. w2-DMI. The sequence goes on from NZ_JBANEL010000031.1 coordinate 32,820, forward strand.
CGGCGTAGTAGATGTCCGCCGCTGGCTGGCTGGCAGCGGCCTTTCCGGCGCCTTTGGCATGCTGTGGTGCGGCCTGGGCGGCGGCCGGATGGACCAGGGCCAGCCCCAGCGAAAGTGCCATTGAGAAGGCCACGGACGGGGCGGTGCGGGCGGGTGATTGCAGGGATGTCATGAGGTGGCGGATGAGTGCAAGCCTGCGGCGGCTGGCGGGTTCATGTCGGGTTTGTCGGCGCAGGCCTGGGTGGCTGGCGGCCACGGCAAGGCGCGCAGCTGGCGCCAGCGCCGGCGCAGCGAGGCCAGCCCGGCGACGGAATCCGGCTGCGGGCTTGGCGCGTAGCGCAGTTTCTCCATGTCCAGCAGCCACTGGCCCATTGCCCGGGCCCAGGGCTCGTGAGTGGCCTGCCAGCGGGCCTGCACCTGCAAGGCCATGGCGCGCGCCGAGGTGGCGGGCCCCGCGGCAATGCCGCTGCGCTGCAGCCGGGCCCTGGCTTCGCCCAGCAACTGGCTCCAGGCATCGGGGCGTGGTCGCGTCATGCGGGCCCAGAGCAGCCACAGCAAGGCCAGGGTGCCCAGGCTGGCGCCCAGCAGGCGCAGCAGATCCGTCCAGTCGGGCGACTGCAGGCCCAGGCCCTGCAGCAAATGGATCTGGCGGCTTTGCGTGTAGTTGATCACCCACTGGTTCCAGCGATGGTTGGCGGCTTCCCAGAAGGCGCGCAGCGCCTGCAGCGTGCCGGTATCGACCAGGTTGCCCATGGCGCTGGCAAGGGCGCCGCGCGGCGCCTGCAGGCGCTGGAACTGGCCCACGCGCGCGGGCGAGACCGCGGCCGTGGGGTCCACGCGCGTCCAGCCCTGGCCGGCAACCCAGACTTCGGCCCAGGCATGTGCGTCGCTGTTGCGCACGGTCCAGTAACCGTCCACGGCGTTGTGTTCGCCGCCCTGGTAGCCGGTGACGATGCGGGCCGGCACGCCCATGCTGCGCATGAGCACGGCAAAGGCCGAGGCGATGTGCTCGCAAAAGCCCTGCTTGCTGTCGAACCAGAAATCGTCGGCAGTGTGCAGCGCATCGACCACGCCGGGCTCCAGCGTATAGACATAGCCGCCGCTGCGCAGCCGCTCCAGCGCTTTCTGCACCAGGGCGGGAGTGTTGCGGGGGCCGGCCATGGAGGCCAGCAGCTGCTGCCCCAGGGCGCGCGTACGCGGGTTGCCGCCGGGGCTGCCCTCGGGCGGCAGCTGCAGATAGCGCTGCAGCTCGGGCGTGGCCTCTCGTGGGCCGTACTGGAATTGCGTATGGCTCTGGGCATGGACGCGCAGCACATCGGTGATCGGCCGCTGCGTGATCCATTGCAGCTCGCCTCCCATGCGGGCCCGGCCCACGGATGCGCCTTCGGGCAGCTGCGGCGCGTCGCGCGCGGCGTCGAGCAGGGTCAGCCAGCGGCGCTTGCTGGGCTCGATCAGCATCTCGTAGCGCAGCGGCTCGCCGCTCACGCGCAGCTGCGGCATTTCCAGGGCCGATGCGGCGGGATCGGCCTGCCAAGCGCTCCAGTTGCGGCCGTCGAAGTGCGCGAGCACGGGACCGCGGAAATACAGGGCCGCTGCCGGCGGCGTCGTGCCGCCGGGCGTGAGAAAGCGCAGGCGCAGGGCCACGCTGTCGTCCAGCGCCAGCGATGCGACTTCGCCTACCCGCATGTTTTCCGACAGGCCGCTGCGGCCGGCCAGGTCGGCGGACGCAACGCCCCACAGCGGCGCCATGCGCGGAAAGAACATGAACAGCGCCAGCATGACCGGCGCGCCGCACAGCGTCAGCAGCGCGGCGGTGCGCAGCGCCTGCAGCAGCGGCGGCTTGCCCGCCGTCATGTGGGCATTGACCAGCGCGGTGAGCAGGCCCACGAGCCCGGCGATCATGGCCAGGGCCATGAGAGGCGACTGCGAATGGAAGAAATTGCTCAGCAGCGCGAAAAAGCCCAGGAAGAAAACCACCATGGCGTCGCGCCGCGCGCGCAGCTCCAGGGTCTTCAAGGCCAGGAGCAGGACGACCAGCGTCACGCCGGCATCCCTGCCGACCAGGGTGCGGTGCGTGGCCCAGGTCGCGGCAACCGCCACCAGCAGCAGGCCGGCCAGCACCATGCGGCCGGGCAGGGGCGCGGCCTTCCAGGCCAACTGGCCCCGCCACAGCAGCAGGCTGGCGGCGAAGGCACTGGTCCACCAGGGCGTGTGGGAGGCCTGCGGCAGCAGCACCCAAGCGATGACGGCCAGCAGGAACAGGGTGTCGCGCGCATCGCGCGGCAGCGCGGCGAGCCGCTGGCGCAGGCTTTCAGGCGCCAGGGTAGCGGACAGGTCGGCCATGGAAGAGCTGTGGTTCATGGGCAGGCCGCTAGCGCTTCGAGGCAGCGCGTTGCATGGGCCGCTCCGCTGTCGGGCGCGATTTCCTGGCCGTGGGGCAGGCGCAGCCCCCAGGTATGGCCCTGCTGCTGCGCCAGCAGCACCCAGGCCGCCAGCCGCGAAAGGCAGGCTTCCGGATCGTGCAAGCCCGTGGCGCGCGCATCCAGCCACAGCCTGTGCTGGCTTGCATAGGGGCGGTCGCGGCTGATGAGCTGATGGCTGCCAGTGGCAAAGGCCTGGGCCGCCTTTTTCCAGACCACGAGCTTGAGCGAATCCCCGGGCCGGTAGGCACGCACGCCGTCGAACTCGTCACCGCTGCGCACGGCGGCATGGCCCTGGCCGCCGGATTCGGGGCTGGCTTCGGGCAGCGGCGGCGGATGGGTCTCGGGCGCCGGATAGATCCAGACCCGGGTCTGCGGGCGCCAGACGGCCCAGACCTTGAACGCGCCCAGCGGATAGCGGGTGAGCACCTGGACTGCCGGCAGGGCGTGCAGGCCCCGCTGCCGGGGCGTGAAGGCCAGCTCGGCCGGCGTGCCGGACTGCTCGGGAACGTCCACCCAGGTCCAGTCGCCGGGCCTGGCTTTTGCCGCTTCGTGAAGAGCCAGGCCGATGCCCCATCGCCGGCCCCGACCCGGGTTGCCCAGCATGATGCGCATGGACAGCGGCGCATGGGCAAAGCCGCCGCCGGAGCCCTGCAGCTGCAGGCGCAGCCCGCGCAGATTGGCGTGGCCCACGATCATGCTGGCTGCGGCGCTGCCCGCCAGCAGAAAGGTCAGCAGGTAGCCCAGGTTGAGCTGGTAGTTGATGGCCGCCACCAGCAGTACCAGCAGCGTCAGCAGCAGGGCCCAGCCGGCGCGCGAAGGCAGTATGTAGACATTGGCCTGCGTGAGCGTGAGCTGGTCCGTGCGGGGCTGGCGCGCCAATATCCAGCGGCGGATCCGGGCGGCGGGCGACACCGCCATCATGGCAGCGGCACGGCGTGCATCATGGCGCGCACCTGCTCGGCCGCCCCGCGGCCCGCATTGCCCACGGGCACGAGACGGTGGGCTGCCACCTGCGGCAGTATGGCCTGCACGTCGTCGGGCGCCACATAGTCGCGCCCCTGCATGAGGGCCACCGCCTTGGCGGCGCGCAAAAGGGCGATGGCGGCCCGGGGGGACAGGCCCTGCACGAACCACTGGCCGTTGCGCGTGGCGTCCACGAGGTCCTGCACATAGTCCAGCAGCGCATCGCTGGCATGTATTTCCAGCGCGAGCAGCTGCAGCTGCTGCAGCTGCCCGTGGGAGACAACGGGCAGCAGCGCCTCGGCCGTGGCGCGCCGGCCATTGCCCGCCAGCAGCAGCCGCTCTGCCGCACGATGCGGATAGCCGAGGCTGACGCGCATCAGGAAGCGGTCCAGCTGGCTTTCGGGCAACGCAAACGTGCCCAGCTGCTCCAGCGGGTTCTGCGTGGCAATCACGAAAAACGGCGCCGGCAGGCTGTGCGTGCGGCCCTCGGCCGTGACCTGGCGTTCCTCCATGGCCTCCAGCAGCGCGCTCTGTGTCTTGGGGCTGGCGCGGTTGATTTCGTCGGCCAGCAGCACCTGGGCAAAGATGGGGCCGGGATGGAAGGCAAAGGCCTCGCTGGCGCGGTCGTAGATGGAAACACCTGTCAGGTCGCTGGGCATGAGGTCGGCCGTGAACTGCACGCGAGAGAACTGCAGGCCGAAGCTGCGGGCCAGCGCATGGGCCAGCGTGGTCTTGCCCACGCCGGGCACGTCCTCGATCAGCAAATGCCCGCCCGCGATCAGGCAGGCCACGCTGTCCCTGACCTGGTCCGGCTTGCCCTCCATTACCGTGTTAAGCTGATTCAGTAACGCGTTGATTGTGTGCTGAGCGTGCATGGCGCGACGTTATCCCAAAAAAACGATTGCGGAGACATGACTGTGGGCAAGACAGGATATTTCACCCACCGGGACTGCTGGCTGCACGAAATGGGGCCGGGGCATCCCGAGTGCCCTGCACGCCTGGATGCCATCGAAGACCGGTTGCTGATCACGGGCGTGAGCGACGCGCTGGATCGGCGCGACGCGCCCGAAGCATCGCTGACCGAAGTGGAGCTGGCGCATGACGCCATGCATGTGGCGGCTTTGCAGGGGTTGACCAGCCGCCTGGAGCAGGAGCTGCAGGCCGGCGGCCCCGAACACCGGCAGATCGATACCGATACCTCCATCAACCGCCATACCTTCAAGGCCGCGCTGCGGGCGGCCGGTGCGGCCCTGGCCGCGACCGATGCCGTCATGGCCGGCGAGCTGGAAAATGCCTTCTGCGCCGTGCGCCCGCCCGGCCACCATGCCACGCGCAACCAGGCCATGGGCTTCTGCTTCTTCAACAACGTGGCCATTGCCGTCAAATATGCACTGGAGCGCTACCAGCTGCGCCGCGTGGCTGTCATCGATTTCGACGTGCACCATGGCAACGGCACGGAGGACATCCTGGCCGGCGACGAGCGCGTGCTGATGTGCGGCATCTTCCAGCATCCGTTCTATCCGTTCAGCGGCGACAAGGACCCGGCCCCCAACATGCTCAACGTGCCCGTGCCCGCGTATACCAAGGGCATGGACATCCGGGAGATCGTCGAGATGATGTGGATTCCGCGGCTGGAGTCGTTCAAGCCCGAGATGATCTTCATCAGCGCCGGCTTCGATGCCCATCGCGAAGACGATATGGGGCAACTGGGCATGACCGAGAATGACTTCGCCTGGATCACCACCCGGGTCAAGGATATTGCGCGGCGCTATGCCAAGGGACGCATCGTGTCCTGTCTGGAAGGCGGCTATGTGATGTCTGCGCTGGCGCGCAGCGTGGAGGCCCATGTGAGGGTTCTCGCCGATATCTGATGCGGCCTGGCAGGCCCTTTGGAAGTGAAGGAGACATGCTGTGACACAAGCTCGGCAGCCAGCGCTGGTGCGGATGGAAAAGGACGAACGCGGCGTCGTGCGGCTGACGCTGGATGATCCGCAGCGCTTCAACGCGCTGGGAGAGCAAATGCTGGAGGCCCTGCAGCAGGCCCTGGATGCGATCGCCTGCGACGCATCGGCGCGCGTGGTGGTGCTGGCGGCCAGCGGCAAGGCCTTTTGCGCGGGGCACAACCTCAAGGACATGGCCGCCCATCCCGAGCTGGCCTATTACCAGCAGCTGTTTGCCCGGTGCAGCCGCGTCATGCTGGCCATCCAGAAGCTGGCCGTGCCGGTCATTGCGCGCGTGCACGGCATTGCGACGGCGGCCGGCTGCCAGCTGGTGGCGCAGTGCGATCTGGCAGTGGCCAGCGACCAAGCCCGCTTTGCCACCAGCGGCATCCAGTACGGCCTGTTCTGCGCCACGCCCAGCGTGCCGCTGGTGCGCAACATGCCGGCCAAGAAGGCCATGGAGATGCTGCTGACCGGCGAATTCATCACTGCGGCCCAGGCCATGGAGTACGGGCTGCTCAATGGCGTCGTCGCTGCGGACCGGCTCGATGCCGAAATAGAGCACCTGGTACAGGCCATCGTGAGCAAGCCGCGCACGGCCATCGCCATGGGCAAGGCGCTGGTTTATCGCCAGCGCGAAATGGGCGTGGAAGCAGCCTACCAGCTGGCCGGGCAGACCATGGCCTCCAATATGATGGACGTGGATGCCCAGGAAGGCGCCCAGGCATTTGTGCAAAAGCGTGCGCCGCGCTGGCAGTCCTGATGCGTCCGGCCTGGCCCGCATGATGCAGGGTGGAATACCTAGGTATTACCCTGATTCAACCCGCAAAAGGTCTTCGGTTTTGCGCAAGTCATGCATAAAATTGAACGGTCGTTCGTTTTTATGCCGTCAGCTCGGCTGGCCGGCCATCCACCGGCAGCCGGAATTTTTGCAGCAGCTGTTGCAGTGCCGCATAAAATGAATCCAGTTTACGTAAACGTCAATGCAGTAATCATGAAGGAGCCGCAGCAATGAAGGTATTGGTCCCCGTCAAGCGCGTGGTGGACTACAACGTGAAAGTCCGCGTCAAATCGGACGGCACAGGTGTGGACATCGCCAACGTCAAGATGAGCATGAACCCC
>NZ_JBANEL010000032.1:0-38585 GCF_040187735.1 Comamonas sp. w2-DMI
CACCGCCCTGATGTACGACCGCGTGAGCGATGCCAGCCCCAAGACAGGCACCAGCCTGATCGCCGGCATCCGCCACCGCTTCTGATGCCCTGGCCGGATCGCCATCCGGCACATAACCCGAGCGAGGCTTGGTCCTCGCTTTCGTTGAAACACCGCAGGCGGAAACCGCGTCCCTGCCGCTCCTTCGTGCGCTTCAGCCGGTGCTGGGCTCCAGCAGCCCGCACCGGCAATGCCCGGAAACGCTTTCGCCCGGCGTGCCAAGGCCTCCAGCCACCGCCCGATCAGCCGATCGGCTCGCGCAGCCAAAGGAGTTACATTGAAGCCCTGCATCAAAAGCTGCGAACGGTACCCACCATGGAAAACTACCCTAAAGACATCTACACGGAGCCCGAGCCGGATGTGAACACCCTGGCCCATCTGGGGCCGCTCACGGGCATGGCCGGCATCTGGACGGGTACGCGCGGGCTGGATATCAACCCCAAGGCCGACGGACCTGAAAAGCAGGCCTTCATCGAGCACATGGAACTGCAGCCCATCGATGCGCAGACCAACGGGCCGCAGCTTTTCTACGGCCTGCGCTACCACACGCGCATCGTCAAGCCCGACGATGTCGAGACCTTTCACGACCAGGTCGGCTACTGGCTCTGGGAACCCGCCACGGGCAATCTGATCCTCACTCTGTCCATTCCGCGCGGGCAGACCGCCATGGCGGTGGGACAGGCCGCGCCTGACGCGACGAGCTTCCAGCTCAAGGCCGTGCGGGGCTCTCTCACCAACGGCATCTCGTCCAACCCGTTTCTCGAGCATGCCTTCCGCACGGAAAGCTTCACCATCACCGTAACCAAGCATGACGACGGAACCTGGTCGTATGAGCAGGAAACCGTGCTGATCACTCCGGACCGCACCGAGCCTTTTCTCCATACGGACCGCAACCGCCTGCACAAGATCGGCGAGCCCACGCCCAACCCCACGGCGCAGGCCGCCGCCCGGGCAGCCAAGGCGCTGGCGGCGTAGCAAGACCGCATTCAGGGCAGCGCACCGGCGGGCCGCCGCGTCGCTTACGAGGGCCCGAAACTGCGCTACAATCCACCTCCCTCGGGTTTGGCGCCAATGGCGGCCACTTCCCCTCCATGGCCGAGAAGACGGTTTTTCCTTCTCGGCTATTTCTTTTGTACCTGCCCTGCCGCAAGCGGCTGCTTGCGGTGCTCTGCGGAGCAGGTCCACCGCAGTACTTGAGCGCTTCAACCCAGGCGGAAAGCCCGGTAGGCGCTATTTTTTCTGCATTGCGCACAAACTGTGCATAACTTTGGCCGATCGTGCTTGCGCATATCTATTGTTACGATATGACACAAGCACCGGCAGCTACGCCCCTGCATTGATCCATCGACCGCCCGGGCATCCGGCTTGCCAGGGATTTTCGCGTCTCGGCTAACCGTCTTCCCTCTCAAAAAGAGCAGAACCCGCTTCCCGCAAGGTGGCCCTGCCCTGCCCTGCCTGCGTCTTTTCCATGCATGCCGTCCGGCCTGCCCAGGCCATGAAAAAGGCACCGCGCTGTGCGGTGCCCTTCTCCACAATTACAGTGGACAACTCTGTGCATATGATGTGACAACTTGGTGAATGGCCCCGTCAACCCCTTGCATTCACTGGCGCCCGGGTTGATTGCCTCTAAATCAGGCAGCTCCAGAATCAAGGGTTAACCCTTGTTCGATTCACAGCTTTCGGCGGATGAGTTCACGGCCTTGCTCCGTGATATGCCAGTGCTTGTCAACGTCCTGCGCCACCAGGCCGCGCTCCAGCAGGCGCCTGGACAAATGCTCGCGCGCCGCGGACCAGAGAGAGACCTCCTCACCCATTTCCAGCTTCTTGAGCGTCTCCAATTCGTCCACCGTGGGTTCATACACAGGTGCGCGGTAATTTGCGATTTGCATGCTGACTCCTCCTAAGCTTGCAGTGCGAGCTGCGATCGATGCCCGCCGCCCGGCGTACATCTGCCGCCAAGATAGTCCTGCCCACGCCCGGCTGCAAGAGCCGCCGCAGCGCTTTTGCGCAATATGGGCGATGATGGCCGACTTCGCGCGGCCGTCCTACCTCGTTGTAAGCCGGTTGCCCTGTCCTGTTTGCGCAAGCTTCAGGGAACTTTCTCAAGCCTGTTTCCGCATTGCCTGGAGTCTTTTCCCCATTCCCATGCTCTACGCCGTTGCCACCCTGTTCGCCTTTCAGTTGCTGGGCGAGTTCATTGCCCGCTTTTCGGGTCTGCCGCTACCGGGGGCCCTGATCGGAACCCTGATGCTGCTGCTGGCCCTGCTGCTGTACAGGCGCCTGCCCAAGGCGCTGGAGGATACCGCCGGCGTACTGCTGCAGAACATGATGCTGCTGTTCATTCCCGTGATTGCCGGCGTGATGCAGGAATTCGACCATCTCCAGCGCGAATGGCTGCCGTTTGTGCTGGCCTGCGTGCTGGGTTCGGCCCTCACCTTTGCGGCAACGGCATGGACCTTTCGCTTCTTTCTGCAGCTGCAGCGAACACAGGAAGCCAGGCGCACGGGCAAGGCCAGCGCCCCGGCCCATGAGGAGGCGGCATGAGCACGGCGAGCACGCCATCCGCAGCCACGCACCTGGCTGCCGTCTGGACCGAGCTGGCCGGCACCCATCTGCCCTGGCTGGTGCTGACCATTGCGGTCTACCTGGCGGCCATGGCCATCTACCGCAAGAGCGGCAACCGCCCGCTGCTCATTCCCGTGTTCACGGGCGTGGTCGTCGTGGTGGGCATTCTGCTGGCCACGGGCACGCCCTATCCCACCTACCGCAGCGGCGTGAACTTTCTGACGCTGCTGATCGGCCCGGCCACCGTGGCCCTGGCCATTCCGCTCTATGCCCAGCGCGAGCGCATACGCCAGCTGTGGCTGCCCGTCGGCGCGGCCCTGCTAGTCGGTTGCCTGGTGGCGCTGCTGTCGGCCATAGTCATTGCCTGGGCCTTTGGCGGCAGCGAAGCCACGATGGTTGCCGTGGCGCCCAAGTCGGCCACGATTCCCATTGCCCTGCCCATGGCCGAGCGCTTTGGCGGCAAGCCCTCGCTGGCGGCCGTGGCCGTGGCGATTGCAGGCATTTCGGGCACCATGATGGCGCCGCTGCTGATCCGCCTGCTGCGCCTCAAGGATCCGGCGGTGCAGGGCTTTGCGCTGGGCCTCACGGCCCATGCCATCGGCACGGCGCGCGCGCTGCAGATCCATCCGGCCATGGGCGCCTTCTCGGCCCTGGCCATGGGCCTCAACGGCGTGGCCACCGCCGTGCTGATGCCGCTGGTGCTGGCCGTCGTGCCCTGGATTTGAGCAGGGCAGCTTGCCGCAATCAAAACAGGAGCATCCAGCGCCTTCCCCCTCTGCGTTGCAGCCTTATTTAAGCTTGTTTCTCACTCGCTGCGCCGGTAGGCCCAGACCGCGCCGAGAATCAGCGCCATGCCCAGCCACTGCACCGGCTGCGGCCGCACTCCGAACCATGCCAGGTCCACGACCAGGGCCATGGCCGGGTAGATGAAGGACAGCCCGGCGATCGCCTGGGCCATGAGCCGCTGGAAGGCCGTGTACATCAGCGTGTACATCCAGGCCGTATGCACCAGGCCCAGCACCAGCACGGCGGCCACCGCCTTGCCACCGAACACGGCAACCTCCTGCGAACCCGCAACCACCGGCCCCAGCACCAGCGCTCCCGCCAGCATCTGCAGCATGGCGATCTGCGCGGGGCCGAGGCGCGCCAGCTTGCGCGTGGCCAGCGTGGCCAAGGCATACAGGCTGGCCGCCAGCAGCGCCAGCGCGATGCCCTTCCACTGCAGCTGGCCGTGGTTCACCGCCATCAGCCCGCTGCTGAGCGCCACGCCCAGCAGCGCCAGCAGCAGCCAGGGCAGACGCCGCAGCGGCAGGGGCTCGCGCTGCACCACGGCCGCAAGCAGCAGCAGCACAAAGGGCTGCACGTGGTAGACCACGGTGGACACGGCAATGCCGCTGTAGTGATAGGCGCGGAAAAGGCTGAGCCAGTTGAGGACCAGCGCCAGTCCGCCAGCCAGCAGCCATATCCATTCCCTGGCCTGCGGCCGCACCCACTGGCGCGACCAGAGCACCCATGCCGCCAGGCCCAGGCCGCCCAGGATGCAGCGCAGCCAGACCACCCACAGAACGGGCAGGCCGCTTTCCACGACCAGCAGGCCGATGGTGCCCGACAGCGCCATGGCCAGCACCATGCGCCAGGTGCCGCCGTCCGCCCCCTTGCGGGCCCGGGGTGCCTTGGAAGAATGGGAGAGCGCACCGGGCGAGGCCGGGAGCAGGAGCGGAGAGGGAGCTTGAACTTTCATGCGCCAATGGTCGATCAACTCGATCAACGCATCAATGCGCATGCATTCCACCTACTATTGCATCATATTCAACAATTAATCTGTCAACATGGCTACCGACACCCTTCTTGTCAATGAAATGCTGGTGTTTGCCAAGGTCGTGGAGCTGCGCAGCTTTGCTGCGGCCGCACGCCAGCTGGGCCTGACCACCTCGGCGGTCAGCCGCAGCGTGGGGCGCCTGGAAGCGCACTGGGGCGTGCGCCTGCTGCACCGCACCACCCGCACCCTGTCGCTGACCGAACTGGGCGCCGAGGTCCATGCCGGCTGCGTCCAGCTTGCGCATACCGCCCGCGACGTGCACGCCATGGCCGGCCATTACGGCGACACGCCGCGCGGCACGGTGCGCATGACGGCGCCCACGGTGTTCGGCGAACTGTGGCTGGCCGCCCAGTTGCCCGCCCTGCGCCAGCGCTGGCCCGAGGTGCAGGTGGCCATCCATCTCAGCGACCATGTGGTCGACCTGACCGAGCAGGGGCTGGACCTGGCCATACGCATCGCACGCCCCGAGCACCTGCCCCAGCACATGGTGGCGCGGGCCCTGCGCCCCGTGCGCTATATCGCCGTGGCATCGCCGCAATACCTGCAATCGCTGGGTGCACCGCTGGAGCACCCCGACCAGCTCGAGGCCCTGGCCCGGCAGCACAGGGTGCAATGCATATCGCTGGGCTACGGAGATTTCCAGAACCTGCTGCAATGGCTGCCGCCCAATGCAGACCTCTCGACGGAAGCTGCCGCCGCCCCCATCGTCACCGAGCTGCCGGCCCCGCTCAGCGTGGCCAGCAGCACGGGCATCACCGTCCTGGCGCTGCAGCACCAGGGCATAGGCCTGGTCGCGGATTTCGCGGCCCAGGCGGCGCTGGACGAGGGCAGCCTGGTGCGCGTGCTGCCCGGCTGGCGGCTCACGGGCGGCTACGCGCCGCGCATTGCCTATGCGCTGTACATGCCTTCGCGCCATGTGCCGCTCAAGGTCAGGGCCCTCATCGACCATCTGGTGGAGGCCGGCCAAAGCGTGGCCTGAAAGCATGCCCCCGCCAGCAAGCCAAGTTCTCCCCACCGGAGCGCAACAAGCTTGTGGACAAACTTGCCGCCCCGGCAGGATAAGTGACTTAAGTGCTTGTCACAGCAGCATTTTTCAAACGCTGATGAATTTTTAGGCAAACCTGCAGCGATGCGCAAAACACAGCGCCCCAAAAGCGCGGGCTTGGGGTTGCACCGGGATTGCAGCGCCGGAATCCGCCCCAACCCCGGGTTCTCCCCAATCATTCGCTACAAGCTTGTGGACAAGCCCGTCCCAGTCGCTGGATAAGCAGCCCAAGCCCTTGTCGCCAAACGATATTCCATGATGCGCCTATTTTTTAGGCAGCTCGGCCGCAGCGGTGGGCCATTGGGCCAGGCAGTAGGCGCTGTCCCAGAACATCCACTCCAGCCGTGCTGCATCGCGGTAGGCCGCATGCATGGCCGTACGCGTGGCGGGTGCGGCTTCGTCGGCGAGGCGGTCCACGGTGGCGCAGACGGCGCGCACGAGCGCATGGAATTCCTCGCTGGCATAGGTATCGATCCAGGCCTGGTAGGGATTGCCGGCCACCGAGCGGGCATGGATGTCGCGCCCCACCTCGGCATAGATCCAGAAGCACGGCAGCAGCGCCGCCACGGCCACCGGATAGGGAGCGCTCCAGGCCGTGGCCACCAGGTAGCTGGTGTAGTGCTGGCAGGCGGGCGTGAGCGGCGTGGCGGCGAACTGCTCGGCGGTAATGCCGAAGTCGCGCATGAAGCCATCGTGCAGGCTGCGCTCCACCACCACGGCCTCGTTGGCCGCATTGGCAAACTGCACCACGCCCTCGGCGTTGTCGGACTTGGCCGCCGTCACGGCCAGTGCACGCCCGTAGGCCACGAGGTAGTGCGCGTCCTGGATCATGTAGTGGCGAAAGCGCTCGCGGCTCAGGGTGCCCGCGGCCAGCTCCCGGTTGAAAGGCAGTTGCAGCGTGCTTTGGAACAGCGCCTCGTTGGCTTGCCACAGGCTTTGGCTGAACGACATGGAATCCGTCTCCTCTTCAGTAGGACCTACGCAAGCAGGAAGGCACCAAGGCTGTTTTCTCGAGACAAGGTCCGTGCCTGAACCCGATTCGCGCAAGCGGTGTTCAATTCATGGCAGGCAGCGCCCTTGGCACCTGCGCTGCATGGCATTTTGGCTGCGATTCGGCGGGGCCGCTTCGCACATCAGGGCACAAGTCCTTGCACTCCTGAACTCCTGGCCTGCCTGGCACAGGCCTGCAGCCACTGGCTGAAGGCGCGCAGCGCCGGTGCGGGCACGGCGTCCGCGGCCAGCTCCGGCGTTACCAGGTAATAGGCGCGGTTGCCGCGCAGGGCCTGCGGGCAGGCAATGATGAGATCGCCGCGCGCCAGTTCCTGTTCGATCAGCATGGGCGGCATGAGCGCCACGCCCAGGCCCTGGCTGGCGGCCACGGCCAGCATGGAAAACAGCTCGAGCCGCATGCCGTCCAGCGCGCGCGGCGCGTCCACGCCCATGGCGTCGAACCACTGGCGCCAGCCCTGGGGGCGCGTGCTTTGCTGCAGCAGCGGCAGCCTGGCGATCGCCTCGGGCCCCACGGGCAGCCAGGCCCGGCCCGGGTCGCGCTGCCGGGCCTTGGCCAGCAGCTGCGGGCTGCACACGGGTACGACCTCCTCGTCCATCAGCCACAGGGCCTGCACGCCGGGCCAGCGCGCCACCTGCTCGGGCGTGCCCGCGTAGAGCGCGGCATCGAACACGGTGTCGGCGAACAGGAAAGGCCGTGTCTGCACGTCGATGTGCACGGTGATGTCGGGGTGTTCGCGCGCCAGCAGCGGCAGGCGCGGCAGCAGCCAGCGCGTGGCAAACGTGGGCACGGCCGCGAGGTTGATGGGACCACCCTCGCCCTGGTGGGCCATGAGATCCAGGGTGTCGCGCTCCAGCCCCTGCAGCCAGCGCGTGACCTGCTGGGCATATTGCGCGCCGGCCTCGGTCAGCAGCACGCCATGGCGGGTGCGCTTGAACAGCGCCACGCCCAGGAATTCCTCCAGCGCAATGATCTGGCGCGAGACGGCGCTTTGCGTGAGCGACAGCTCCTGCGCCGCCTTGGTGTAGCTCACATGGCGGGCCGCGGATTCAAAGCAGGCCAGGGCCTGGGTGGAGGGCAGGATTCTTCGCATAACTCATACCTTCATCGGCACACAGACAAGGTAGTTACCCTGACTCATGCCTTTATACATGCGTTTTTCTCATTCATGGATGAGCAATCATCGTTTGCCGCTCCCGGTGTGCCTGCCTAAGATGGCTTCATGCAGCCGGGTTTGCGGCTGCCCCTTTCCTCCACTTTTTGCCCTTTCAGGAGACAGACATGGCCCGTGGCTTTCAATGGGACGACCCCTTCCAACTCGACCAGCAGCTGACCGAGGACGAGCGCATGATCCGCGACGCAGCGCGCGATTACTGCCAGGACAAGCTGGCGCCGCGCGTGCTGGAGATGTTCCGCCACGAGAAGACCGACGTGTCCATCTTCCGCGAGATGGGCGAGCTGGGCCTGCTGGGCCCCACGATTCCCACCCAGTACGGCGGCGCGGGCCTGAACTACGTGAGCTACGGCCTGGTGGCGCGCGAGATCGAGCGCGTGGACTCGGGCTACCGCTCCATGGCCTCGGTGCAGTCCTCGCTGGTCATGGTGCCGATCAACGAGTTCGGCACCGAAGCGCAGAAGCAGAAGTACCTGCCCAAGCTGGCTTCGGGCGAGTTCATCGGCTGCTTCGGCCTGACCGAGCCCGACCACGGCTCCGACCCCGGCTCCATGGCCACCCGCGCCTACAAGGTGGACGGCGGCTACCGGCTCAAGGGCAACAAGATGTGGATCACCAACAGCCCCGTGGCCGACGTGTTCGTGGTGTGGGCCAAGGAGGTTTCCGAGGACGGCGCCGTGGGCGAGATCCGCGGCTTCATCCTGGACAAGGGCATGAAGGGCCTGTCGGCTCCGGCCATCCACGGCAAGGTGGGCCTGCGCGCCTCGATCACCGGCGAGATCGTGATGGACGATGTGTTCGTGCCCGAGGAAAACGCATTCCCCGAAGTACGCGGCCTCAAGGGCCCGTTCACCTGCCTCAACAGCGCCCGCTTCGGCATTGCCTGGGGCGCCATGGGCGCGGCCGAGTTCTGCTGGCACACGGCCCGCCAGTACACCCTGGACCGCAAGCAGTTCGGCCGCCCTCTGGCCGCCAACCAGCTGATCCAGAAGAAGCTGGCCGACATGCAGACCGAGATCACGCTGGGCCTGCAGGCCGCGCTGCGCGTGGGCCGCATGAAGGACGAGCACCAGAACGTGATCGAGATCACCTCCCTGATCAAGCGCAACAACTGCGGCAAGGCCCTGGACATCGCCCGCCTGGCGCGCGACATGATGGGCGGCAACGGCATCAGCGACGAGTTCGGCGTGGCCCGCCATCTGGTGAACCTGGAGGTGGTGAACACCTATGAAGGCACGCACGATGTGCATGCGCTGATCCTGGGCCGCGCCCAGACCGGCATCCCTGCGTTTGCCAATTAACTCCCCCTGAGCGGCTGCGCCGCTTCCCCTCTCTCTTCGGGAGGGGGACGGCAGCTTCGCCGCGAGGCGGCTCTTGCTTGCTGCCCCTGGAGAAAGGGGGCGATGCAGGCGCTCTGTTTGATGACTGCTCCGCTATTCATTTATTAGCTGAAACCGCTTGATTGGTATTGATTTCGAATTCATTTCTTATCAAAACTTATACCAATAAAGCGCCAGTAGCTTCCTTTTTCATAGTATCCAGATCCTCCCCATGAACGCATCCGCATCCACGCCCACCGGCGCACTCGCAGGCATCAAGGTGCTGGACCTGTCGCGCGTGCTGGCCGGCCCCTGGTGCACGCAGATGCTGGCCGACCTGGGCGCCGATGTGGTCAAGGTCGAGCGTCCCGTGGCCGGCGACGACACGCGCCACTGGGGCCCGCCGTTCCTCAAGGACGAGGCCGGCAACGACACGCGCGAGGCCAGCTATTTCACGGCCTGCAACCGCAACAAGCGCTCCATCACCGTGGACATGGGCCAGCCCGAGGGACAGGCCCTGCTGCGCCGCATGGCGGCGCAGGCCGATGTGGTGGTGGAGAACTTCAAGGTCGGGGGCCTGGCCCAGTACGGGCTGGACTATGAAAGCCTCAAGGCGCTGAATCCGCGCCTGATCTACTGCTCCATCACCGGCTTCGGCCAGGACGGGCCCTACGCCGAGCGCGCAGGCTACGACCTGATGGTGCAGGCCATGTGCGGGCTGATGAGCATTACCGGCCATGCCGACGAGGCGCCGGGCGGCGGCCCCCTCAAGGTGGGCGTGGCCGTGGTCGACGTGTTCACCGGCCTGTATGCGAGCAATGCCATCCTGGCCGCGCTCAACGCCCGCGACAACGCGCACGGCGGCAGCGGCCAGGGCCAGTACATCGACATGGCCCTGCTGGACGTGGGCATGGCGGTGCTGGCCAACCAGGCCGCGGGCTTTCTGGCGACGGGCCAGGCGCCGGGCCGCGCGGGCAACATCCACCCCAGCCTCGCGCCCTACCAGGACTTCGCCACGGCCGACGGCAATGTGCTGCTGGCCATAGGCAACGACGGGCAGTTCGCACGCTTTTGCGCCGCCATCGGCCAGGAAGGCTGGGCGCAGGATGCGCGCTTTGCCACCAATACGGCCCGCGTGCACAACCGCACGGCGCTGCTGGCGCTGATGCAGCCCGTGATGCGCCTGCGCACCACGGCGCAATGGATTTCCTTGCTCGAGGACAAGGCCGTGCCCTGTGGCCCGATCAACAATGTCGCCCAGGCCTTTGACGACCCGCAGGTCCGGCATCGCGGCATCCGCAAGGAGCTGCCGCGCGAGGCCGGGGACGGCATCGCCCAGGTGGCCACCGTGGCCAACCCCATGCGGCTGTCGGCCACGCCCGTCAGCTACCGCAGCGCCCCGCCCGCGCTGGGCCAGCACACCGAGGCCGTGCTGGCCGAGCTGGGCCTGGATGCCGCAGCCGTTGCCGACCTGCGCCGCAAGGGCGTTATCTAGAGAGCAGAACCGACAAAAAGCGCACTTTTTCCGGCACGCAAGGCCTCTGCACAAAAAGGCCAGTGCCCTCTTCAAACCAAGGAGACACCATGTTCAAGTTCACCGCCACCGTCGTGGCCGCGCTCGCACTGTGCGGCGCAGCCCAGGCCCAGAGCCAGTATCCCAGCAAGCCCATCCGCCTGCTCGTGCCCTTTGCGGCCGGCGGCACCACCGACCTGATCGCGCGCGTGATCGCCGAGCCATTGAGCCGCGAGCTGGGCCAGCCCGTGGTGGTCGAGAACAAGGGCGGCGGCGGCGGCAGCATCGGCGCGGCCGAAACCGCGCGCGCCGCGCCCGACGGCTACAACCTGGGCATTGCCACCGTGTCCACCACGGCCACCAACCCGGCCATCAACCCCAAGATTCCGTACAACGTGGCCACCGACTTCACGCCCATCGTGAACATCGCGGCCACGCCCAACATCATCGCGGCCAACCCCAAGTTCCCGGGCAAGAACTACCAGGAGTTCCTGGCCGAGGTGAAGAAGAATCCCGGCAAGTACTCCTACGCCTCGCCCGGCCAGGGGTCCATCACCCACCTGATGATGGAAATGTTCAAGCTGCAGACCGGCACCGACATGACGCACGTGCCCTACCGCGGCTCGGGCCCGGCTCTCAACGATGCCGTGGCCGGCCAGGTGCCGCTGATCTTCGACAACTTCCCCTCCACCCTGCCGTTCGCCAAGGAAAAGCGCCTGGTGCCCATCGTGGTGGCCGCACCCCAGCGTCTGGCCGTGCTGCCCGACGTGCCCACGTTCAAGGAAGTGGGCCTGCCCCAGGTCAACCGCATGGCGTACTACGGCATCGTCGGCCCCAAGAACCTGCCCAAGGACATCGTGGACAAGATCAACGCCGCCACGCGCAAGGCCGTGCAGGACCCCGCCGTCAAGAAGCGCATCGAGGAAACCGGCTCCATCATCATGGCGAGCACGCCCGAGGCCTTTGCCAAGGAAATGAAGGAAGAGCTGGCCGTCTACAAAAACGTGGTGGAAAAGCAGCACCTCACGATGGAGCAGTAAGCACTGCGCGCCGGGGATCGTTCGTCCGGCCCCCATGGACGACACGGCAGCGGGCAAGCGCAGCCGTTTTTGCAGGGCCCGCTAGAACGTGGTGGGATGCCCGGCGCTGTCGCGCTCGCTGATCTTGCTGCGGGCGAGTTCGTCGCGCAGCCAGCGCGCCGCCGGCCCCAGCGGCGCCGACTTGTTCCACAGCAGGTCCACGCCCACCAGCCAGTCGGTGTGCGGGTAGGCTTCCAGCCGCAGCTCCACCAGTTCGCCGCGCTCGATCTCGCCCCGCACCAGGCGGCGCGGCAGCGTGGCCCAGCCCAGGCCGGCGCGCGTCATCTCCAGCAGGGCCAGATAGCTTTCGGCGCGCCAGCAGCGCGGGCTGCGCAGGTATTCGGTGCTGGGCAGCCCCTCGCTGTGGGCGCTGAAGGCCAGGCGCCGGTGGCGGTGCAGTTCGGCAAAGCTCACGCTGTCCAGGCGCGCCAGCGGATGCCCGCCGGCCGCCACGTGCGACATGACCAGCTTGCCCAGCTGCACGAAGCCCAGCTCGCGCGGGTAATTGGGCTGCGAGAAGGCCACGCCGAGCTGGGCCTGGCCCTGGCGCACCAGCGCGCTCACATCGCCGTCCAGCGGATGGCGTATCTCCACGTCGACGAAGGCAAAGGCCTGGGCGAATGCGGCCAGCGGCTGCGTGAGCGCGTCGTAGGGAATCTCGATGGCCAGCGTGAGCGCGGGCTCCACGCCCTGGTTCAGGCTGTGGGCGTGGTGCTCCAGGTCCAGGCAGCGGTCCAGCACCTCCGACACCTCGCGCAGCAGGCGCCGGCCGGCCTCGGTCAGCGTGGGGATCTTGGTGCCGCGGTCGAACAGCTCCATGCCCAGGTCGGTCTCGAGGTTGGCGATGGCCGTGCTCACCGTCGATTGCGGCCGCCGCAGCTGGCGCGCCGCCGCCGAGAATGAGCCCGCGGAGACGACGGCCGAGAAGATTTCCAGCTGATCCAGGGAGTAGCGCATCGCCCATTATTCATCGGAATTCTCGATGGATATCAACTTGTTTTGATGAATTACCCGATCGATCATGCCTTCAGCTTCCCCTTCCAGAGGGATTCGCCAAGCAAGGAGACAAGATCCATGAAGCCATCGCCTTCCGTCCATCCGGTCGACCAGATCCTGCCGCTGCAGCAGATGGCCAGCTACGGCCTGCAGCATGTGCTGGTGCTCTACGCGGGCGCCGTCGCCGTGCCCCTGATCCTTAGAAGCGCCCTGGGGCTGACGCCCGCGCAGGTGGTGATCCTCATCAATGCCAACCTGCTGACCTCGGGCGTGGCCACGCTGATCCAGACTCTGGGCTTCTGGAAGTTCGGCGCGCGCCTGCCGCTGGTGCAGGCCTGCTCCTTCATCGCGCTGGCGCCCATGATCATGATCGGCAAGGAATACGGCCTGGCCCATGTGTTCGGCGCCGTGATCGCGGGCGGCGCCATCACCGTGCTGCTGGCGCCGGTCACAAGCCGCCTGCTGCGCTTCTTCCCGCCCGTGGTCATCGGCAGCCTGATCACCATCATCGGCATCTCGCTGATGCCGGCAGCCGCCATCTGGCTGGGCGGCGGCAACCCTGACGCCGCCGATTTCGGCAGCGCACCGAACCTGCTGCTGGGCCTGGCCACCATCGCCATCACGCTGTTCATCTACGCGCGGTTTCGCGGCTTTCTGGGCAACCTGGCCGTGTTGCTGGGCTTGGTGGCGGGCACGGCCATCGCCGCGGCCTGCGGGCTCACCGACTTCGCCCAGGTGGGCCAGGCGGCCTGGTTCGAGCTCAGCCCGCCGTTCGCCTTCGGCATGCCGCAGTTCGGACTGGCACCCGCGCTGATCATGGCGCTGGCCATGCTGGTCATCATGGCCGAGACCACGGGCAACTGCCTGGCCATAGGCCAGATCGTGGGCCGCCCCACCAGCCAGCAGACCCTGGGCAATGCCTTTCGCGCCGACGGCCTGTCCACCGTGATCGGCGGCGTGTTCAACAGCTTTCCGTACAACGCCTTCACGCAGAACACGGGGCTGATCGCGCTGTCCGGCGTCAAGAGCCGCTATGTGGTGGCCAGCGCGGGCGCCATCATGATCCTGATGGGACTGTTTCCCAAGCTCGGCGCGCTGATTGCCTCGGTGCCGCGCCCCGTGCTGGGCGGCTGCGCCATCGTGATGTTCGGCATGACCACGGTGGCCGGCATCCAGGAGCTGTCGCGCGTGCGATTCGAGGGCACGCGCAATGCGCTGGTCGTGGCCGTCTCCGTCAGCGTGGGCGTGCTGCCCATGTCCTTTCCCGCTCTGTTCGCGCACGCCAGCGGGCCGCTGAAGCTGGTGCTGGAAAGCGGCATCTTCCTCGGCGCCATCACGGCCGTGCTGCTCAATCTCATCCTCAACCGCGGCGCCCAGGCGCCAGAGCCCGAGACGGAGGCTTCTGCCTCCAGCGCCGCCGCGGCGCAGTGATCCTCAAGAACCGACAACCCCACTCATCCACAGGAGCCATTCAGATGCAAGCCACCGATACCGTTTTGTCCCATCCACGCGACCTGGAGCTGCTGCGCGCCGCCATTGCGCTGTCCGAGGAGTCCAAGCAGCGCGGGCGCCACCCGTTCGCGGCCCTGGTGGCCAACGAGCGCGGCGAGATCGTGGCCCAGGCCGGCAACAATTCCATGCCCCCCGAAGGCGATCCCACGCAGCACGCGGAACTGGCGGCCGCCGCGCTGGCCGCGCGCAGGCTCACGCCCGAGGAGCTGGCCAAGTGCACGCTGTACACCAGCGCCGAGCCCTGCTGCATGTGCGCGGGCGCCGTGTACTGGACGGGCATAGGCCGCGTGGTCTACGCGCTGTCGGAACATGCGCTGCTGGGCCTGACCGGCGACCATCCCGAAAACCCCACCTTCTCCCTGCCCTGCCGCGAGGTGTTTGCCCGCGGCCAGCGCCAGGTCGAAGTCGTGGGCCCGTTGCTGGAAGAAGAAGCCGCGGCGCCGCACCGCGGCTTCTGGACCCAGGACTGAAGCCGCTCAGCGGCGGGCCGGCGCCTGGCGGAAACTGTCGGCCAGCTTGACCATCATGAGCGCGCAGCCCAGGCCGCCCAGCGCCACCAGCGTGCCACCCACCACGCCGATATGGCCCATGCTCCAGTCCATGCTGACCTGGCTGCCCAGCAGCGCGCCGCCGCCGATGCCAATGTTGAAAATGCCCGAGAACATGGACATGGCCACGTCGGTGGCGTCGGGCGCCAGCTTGAGCACCTTGGACTGCATGGACAGCGCAAAGCAGATCATGGCCACGCCCCAGACCGCGCTTTGCAGGTACAGGCTCCAGGCGTAATGGCTACTGGCCACCAGCGCCAGCAGGCAGGCCGCCAGCACCGCAATCGCCGTCACCAAGAAGCCGCGCGGATAGCGCATGCCCAGCCAGCCGAACAGCACGCTGCCCACGATGCCCATGCCGCCGTACAGCAGCAGCACGGTCGTGGTCACCTCGGGCGCCAGCCCGGCCACGTCCTGCACAAAGGGTTCGATATAGCTGTATGCCGTGAACTGGCCGGTGATCACCACCACCAGCAGCACATAGATGGATACCAGGGCCGGGCGCCTGAACAGCATGGGCACGCTCTCCAGCGATCCCGCGTTTTCGCTGGGCAGCAGCGGCAGCAGCTTGCCCAGCACCAGCATCACCACGGCCGCCACGGCGCCGATGGCCAGGAAGGTCATGCGCCAGCCCAGGGCCTCGCCCACCACGCGGCCCAGCGGAATGCCCAGCACCATGGCCACCGACGTGCCCGTGGCCAGCAGGCTCAGCGCCATGGCCTTCCTGCCCGGCGGCGCCACGCGCACGGCCAGCGATGCCGTGATGGACCAGAAGATCGCATGCGACAGCGCAATGCCGATGCGGCTGACCACCAGCGAGGCAAAGCTCCACGCCACGCCCGACAGCACATGGCTGGCCACGAACACGGCAAACACGGCCATCAGCAGCCTGCGCCGCTCCACCTGCTTGGTCATCAGCATGCAGGGCAGCGAGGCCAGCGCCACCACCCAGGCATAGATGGTCAGCATCAGGCCCACCTGCTCCGCAGGCATGCCGAAGCTCGCGCCTATGCCGCCCAGCAGCCCCACGGGCACGAATTCGGTGGTGTTGAAGACAAAGGCGCCCAGCGCCAGCGCAATCACGCTCAGCCAGGCCTGGGCGGCCGTGCGTTGCGGCGCGGCCGGGGCAGACAGGGAAACAGTGGGATCAGTCATGCATCGAAAAGCGGTGGGCAGCGGCTGCCGGCGGGCAACCCAGGTAGAAACCCTGATTGTGTATGCCCGGCATGGCAAAGACCGCCGCGGCCCCGGTTTTCCTTGCGCGGCGCGGGGTCGAAGCCGTGACGGCCTTCAGGGCAAGGCACGCTCCCGTGCCTGGGCGCGGCGCTGCATCAGCCGGGCCAGCAGCACCAGCACCAGCGCCACGTTGAACGCCAGCACCAGCATGGCCTGCCAGCTCGTGTGCCGCAGGATATGCTGCACTTCCAGCGGTATGTAGACGCCGCTGGCCGCCACGCCGAACCACTCGCCCCAGGCCCTGTCCCGCCACAGCCCCCAGGCTTCGACAAAGCGCACGGCCGCGTACAGCCCGCCCAGCAGCACCAGCGTGTGCACGGGCGTGACGTTGAGCCTGTCCACCATGTCCAGCAGCAGCGCCGGATAGCGCTGCGCCGGCGACAGGCCCACATGGCCGATCAGCTCCAGCGCCAGCTTGTGCAGGTCGTGGTGCAAAAGCCCGAGCAGGCCCAGCAGCCCCAGCAAGGCCGCCACACCCTTGGCGGCCTCGAACAGGGCCATGCTTCTGACCGCGGTGCGCAGTGAAGAGGGGTTCATGTCCAGCAGCGGATTGGGAAGCCCCCACTATAGGCCAGGCCGCCGCATGCCGGCGGCCATCGGCGCGGGCGCACGGCTTGGGTGCGGCTCAATAGGCCACGGTGAAGCGCTCGCGCACGTGGGCGCCCTGCTCCAGCGCATCGACCACGGCCACGGCCAGATCGGCATCGGAGATCGTGCCCGGCGCGCCGTCGGGCTGCATCAGCGGCTCATCCTTGCCCGTGCGGTAGCGGCCGGTGCGGCCGGTCGCGCCGCCTGGATGGAAGGCGATCGGCGGGCTCAGCAGCGTCCAGTCCAGAGCGCTTTCCTTCTGCAGCTCGGCGTACATGTCGCGCGCGGCCAGGGCGCCCTGCTTGAAGGCGGCCGGAAAGTCGGGGCTGTCCACCAGTTGCCTGCCGCTCACGTACAGGCTGCCCGCGCCGCCCACCACCAGATAGCGCCTGATGCCGGCGGCCTTGATGCCCTGCACGATGGCGCGCGAACCCCGCATGAAGTCGGCATAGATGTTGGGATTGCCCCAGCCCGCGTTGTAGGCGCTGACCACGGCATCCACACCGGCCACGGCCTGCTGCACCTGCGCGGCGTCCATCACGTCGGCCTGCACCACCTGCAGACGGGGCCGGGCCTGGAGCTTGCCCGGATCGCGCGCCAGCGCCACCACCTCGTGGCCGCGCTGCAGCAGTTCCTGGAGCAGGGCCGCGCCCACAAAACCGGTGGCGCCAATCAATGCGACTTTCATGCGAGAACTCCTTGTGTTTCAACAAGGCTAAAGATTAAGCCGTCGCATTCTTCACAAAAACCCCTTTCGCCCACTATGACCTTGAAGCCGTACTTCAAAATACCAGCATGGAAGACCTCAAACGCATGGCCGTTTTCGTGGCCGTCGTCGAACAGGCCGGCATGAGCGCTGCGGCGCGGCGGCTGGATATGACGCCCTCGGCCGTGAGCCAGCACATCCGCCAGCTCGAGCGCGAGGCCGGCGTGACGCTGCTGCACCGCTCCACGCGCCAGCTCGCGCTGACCGACGCGGGCCAGCGCTTTTACGTGCAGTGCGCCCAGATGTGCGAGGCTGCGGCGCGCGCCCGCGCCGAGCTGGATGCCGAGCGGCAGGAGCCCGGCGGCGAGCTGCGCATGTCCGCCCCCGCGGGCTTTGCGCCGCATGCGGCGCCGGCCCTGGGCAGCTGGCTGGCGCGCAATCCGGCGCTGCGCCTGCGCCTTTTGATGGACGATGCAACCATCGACCTGATCCAGGCGCGCGTGGACCTGGCGCTGCGCTTCGGCACGCTGGCCGACTCCAACTGGGTGGCGCGCCACCTGGGCCGCAGCGCCACGCTGCTGTGCGCTTCGCCTAAGTGGCTGGCCGCCTGGCAAGCGGAGCGCGGCAAGCCGCCGCTGCACCCTTCGGAGCTGGCCCAGGCGCCTTGGCTGGACCTGGCGCGCAAGGACCATGCGCGGGTGGACCTGAACTGGCGCCACGGCCCCAGCGGCGAAAGCTTCAGCCTGCAGGCGCTGCCGCAGATGGTGAGCAACCACCGCGCCACCGTGCAGCAGTTCTGCGAGGCCGGCCTGGGCGTGGCCGTGCTCTCGGCCCACGATGTGGCCGCCAGCCTGCGAGAAGGCCGGCTGGTGCGCCTGCTGCCGCAGTGGGACATGGGCCAGCTCGACATCTGGGCCGTCACGCCCCAGCGCGATGCCCAGCCAGCCAAGGTGCGCCAGGCCATCGAGGTGCTGCGCGCCTACTTTGCCCGGCTCGAAGGCGTGCAGGCCGATGGGATGCCGTGACGCCGCGCTCTCTTTTCCAGAGCTGGCCGCGCCATCCCCACTACCGCTTCATAGTGAAAAGGCACTGAAATCTTTTGCTGAAATGCGGCAGCAGCTCCTGTTTCGATAGCTGATCTCCGTCATGAAAAAAGCCCGCATGGCGGGCTTCGGGTGGAGCCGGTGCACAGGCGCGGAGCCTGCACGCCAGGCTGCGGTCAGTTCAGGTCGATGGGCGTCTTGACGCCGTTGACGTAGCGGCTCAGCGTGTAGCTGGGGTTCTTCATCTCGCCGTTCTTCTCGAAAGCGATCCTGGAGGTCACGCCCGCGTAGTCCGACTTCTGCAGGAAGGGGATGTAGACCTTGGGGTCCCAGGAGTTGGCGCGCTTCATGGCATCGGCCAGCAGCATGGTGCCGTCATAGAAATACGGGCTGTAGACCTGGAACTGGCCGGGGTACTTGGCGTCGTAGCGCTTCTTCCACTCCGTGCCGCCGGGCATCTTGGCCAGCGAGGCGCCGCCGTCCGCACAGACCACGTTCTCCAGCGGCTTGGCGCCGGCAGCCACCTTGGCCAGCTCGGTCACGCAGATGCCGTCGCCGCCGAACAGCTTGACGTCGTTCATGCCCAGCTGGCCCATCTGGCGCAGCATGGGGCCCGCCTGGCCGTACATGCCGCCGTAGAAGATGGCATCGGGCTTCTTGGCCTTGATGGAGGTCAGGATGGCCATGAAGTCCGTGGCCTTGTCATTGGTGAACTCGCTGGCGACGATCTTCACGCCCTGCTTTTCGGCATCTTTCTTGAACACATTGGCCAGGCCCTGGCCGTAGGCCGTGCGGTCATCGATGACGGCCACGTTCTTGAGCTTGAGCGTCTTGGCCGCATAGGTGGCCAGCGCCGCGCCCAGCGCATTGTCGTTGGCGATCACGCGGTAGGTCGTGTCCCAGCCGGGCTTGGTCAGGTCGGGGTTGGTGGCCGCGCCCGTGATCATGGGAATGCCGCAGTCGTGGAACACCTTGGACGAAGGAATGGCCACGCCCGAGTTCACGAAGGCCACGGCGCCGGCCACTTTTTCATCGCACAGCTTTTGCGAAGCGGCCGTGCCCTGCTTGGGGTCGGCCACGTCGTCCTCGGCCACCAGCACGAACTTGACCTTCTTGCCGCCGATTTCCATGCCCTTGGCGTTGAGGTCCTCGATGGCCATGCGCACGCCATTCTCGTCGTCCTTGCCAAAGTGGGCCTGGGGGCCCGAAACCGGGCCGATGTGACCGATCTTGATGACCTGCTCCTGGGCCATTGCGGCGGTGCCCATGCCCGCCACCGCAGCTGCGATGCACAGCTTGCCAAACATCTTCATTGCGCACTCCTCTCGGTTGAGACAAACCGCAACGGTATGCGTGCCCCCGGCGCTTGGCAATGGAACAAATGCCAGGGGCCACCCGATGAGACGCCGACACAACAATCAGCGTTTTCCGGGATCGGCAGCCGGGCTCAACTGTGGTGAGGCCCGGCCTGCCCCGTGCCTCAGGCCGCCTTGGCCTGGCCCAGCGCCGCCACCTGGGCCAGCTGGTCCAGCGCGCTCAGGCAGGCATGGGCCACTTCCACGCCCTTCTTGACGAAATGCTGGCGGAAGAACTCCAGATGGTCGCCATGCTCGTGGAAGTCGCGCGGCGTCAGCACGGCGGAGAACACCGGAATCTCGGCATCGAGCTGCACGCGCATCAGGCCGTCGATCACGGCCGAGGTCACGAACTCATGGCGGTAGATGCCGCCATTGACGATCAGCGCGCAGGCGATCACGGCATCGAAACGGCCGCTGTCCACGAGCTTCTTGGCCAGCAGGGGAATCTCGAACGCGCCCGGCACGCTGAAATGCTGGATGTTGGCGGCCGGCACGCCCTGCGCCTGCAGCTCGGCCTGGGCCGAGTCCCGCGCCTGGTACACCACTTCGGTATGCCAGCTGGCGCTGATGACGGCGATGCGGCTGCGGCTGGCCACGGCCTTCCAGGGCGTGCCCTGGGCCGCGCCGGGGGTGGCGAAGTTCATGGAGATGGGGGTCTGATTCATGGTTTGCTTTCAAACAATGGTGCCAATGAATCAGGGCGCGCGCGAACGGCATCGGCCATGCGGCAGCTCCACAGGCTGCAGACGCATAGGCAAATGCTGCGCGGTCTCTTTCATCCGGACTATGACCGTCGGCTCTGGCATCTCACCAGATCTGCTGACCCCGGCAACCTGGACCAGGCCGCCGGGCGCTCGCGGGCTGCTGCAAGACAGGTCTTGCAGATACCGCCGGTGGGGAATTTCGCCCCGCCCTGAGAACGCTGCCCTTCACAGACCCGGCCGGACCGGCCGCGCCTGCAAAGGGACTGGCAGCCATTCTAGCCACCGCCAGGCACTTCTTTTGGCAACAGGGTCACCAAGGCATCAGGCCTTTGGAAGCAACTGAAAAGACTCATGGAATACGCCCCAGAGCGAATGCCGCAGGGCGCCTGAAGCTATGCTTTTTGAATTTTCCGGACTAATCCAGGTCAACCCGGGCCGCCGCTCATGCGTTGAAAAAGCACAGAACGCACCATCCCTTGCCCCCACTTGCAGGCGCACGGTGGCCCTCACGACGAAACCCCGCAGGCCCGGCCAGCCCGTCATCCATCCGGAAACACCATGAAATCAGCCTTGCTCTCCCCGCTCCCCGCCACGGCAGCACGCGCCGTGGCCGTGCTGGGCATTGCCGCACTGTGCACGGCCTGCGCCGTGCCGGCCGGATATGACGACGGCTACGGCTATCCCGCCTATCCGCAAGGTTCGGTGAACACCACCATCATCGGCGGCCAGCCGGCCTACCCGGCCTATCCCACCTATATCTACGAGCGCGACGACTGGGCCGCCCGCGAGCGCGAGCGCGCCTACTGGCAACGCCAGCGGGAGCGCGAAGCCTGGCAGCACCAGCAGCAGCGCGAGCAGGACCGCCAGGTCCGCGAGCAGCAGCGCATGCAGGAACAGCAGCGCCGGGAATGGGAGCGCCAGCAGCAACAGAACCGCCGCGATCAGGAGCAGATGCGGCGCGACCAGGAACGCATGCAGCAGGACCGCGAACGCGACCGCGGGCAGCAGCAGCGGGACCAGGAGCGCCAGCGCTGGCAACAGCAGCGCCAGCAGGATCAGGACCGTCAGCAACAGCAGAACGAGCGCCTGCAGCAGTGGCGCCAGCAGCGCGACTGGCGATAGGAAAGCCTTTGCGCCCCAGGGCGACAGCCGCTCGGGTGCCTCGCCGATACTTTTTGTCAGGTACGGGCCATAATCTGGCCCGATCCGAGGGGCGCAGCATGCGTGCCCGGAAAGCCATCTGAAAGGAGCGGGCCATGTCCTATTCCTCATATTCCCCGGCCTTCGCTGTCGGCATGGGCCTGCGGGCCGCCCTGCTCGCCGCAGGCTGGCTGTTCCTGGCCACTGCCGCCCCGGCCCAGGTGCTGCGCTGCACCGATGCCAAGACCGGAGAAGTCACCTATACCAACGGCCGCTGCATTTCCGGCGAAGCATCTGTGCAGGTGCAGCCGGCCTCCAGCCCCGAACAGATTGCCCGCGAACGCGCCCAGGCGGCGGCCGCCCTAGAGCGCAGCAAGGCCGAAATGGCCCGCGATGAGGCCCAGCGCCAGGAGCGCGAAAAGCGCGAGGAGCAGGAACGCCGGCAGCAGCTGGCTGCCGCCAGAGCCGGGAGCGGCGGCAATTCCCCCGCCTGCCGCCAGGCCCGCCAGCGCTTCGATGCCATCCTGGCCGAGACCTCCCCAGATCCGGCGACCTGGGGCGAGCGCAGCCAGGCCGCGCAGCAGCAGATGGAAATGGCTTGCCTGGGCCCCGAAGCCTACAGCCAGCTGCAGCAGACACGCGCGCTGCAGCCCAATGCCATCCACCGGCCGCAGCAGTGGGGCTGGGCGCGGCCCGTGCCGCCCCAGCCTGCGCCGCCGGCCCAGATCGTCAACTGCAATGTATTCCGCTGCTACGACAACCGGGGCGGCGTGCATCCCATCCCTTGAGCCCTTCCGGGCGGCTGCACCGCTTTTCCCCGAGGGGCGACATGCAGCGGGACGACCGCTTCGGCTAGGCGCCCCGCCGCGAGGCGGCTCTTGCCCGCTGTCTCCGGGCCGGGCCACGCCAGTTGCGACCCGCCTGCTTTTCAGCCGCGCAGGCCCCGGTCCACGGTGGGGTAGCGCAGCACCAGCCTGAGTTCGCGCTTGAGCCGGTGGTTGAGCAGGCGGCGCGACTCGCCCATGAAGCTCAGCAGGCTGGCGGGCAACTGCCGCTGCGCCTCTTCCCGGGTGATACGTGGCGGGCGCGGCAGGCCATAGAGATCGGCCGCCATGTCGAAGTAATCGCCCATGCGCAGCTCGGTGTCGTCGCAGGCGTGGTAGATGCGCTGGCTCTTGCCGCGCCACAGCGCTAGCACGCAGGCGCGGGCCAGATCATCGGCATGGATGTGGCTGGTGAACACATCTTCCTCGGCCCGCAGCGCCGGCGTGCCGCGCAGCAGGCGCGCGCGCGGGGTACCGCCTTCGCGGTCCGGCGCATAGATGCCGGGAATGCGCACAATGCTGGCACGCATGCCCAGGCGGCCGGCAAAGCGCACTGCACGTTCGGCATTGGCACGGCGCTGCGAACGGGCAGTGGCCGGCGCTAAGGGCCGGCTCTCGGGCACCCACGCGCCCCGGCAGTCGCCGTAGACCCCCGTGGTGGAGCCATAGACCAGGCCCAGCGGCCTGCTGCGCAGGCGCAGCGCACCCAGCAGAGCCTCGGTGCGCCGGTCCCGCCACCATGGTTCCTTGACATCGGTGGAAGCCGGCGGCGCCAGGTGCAGCACGCGTGTGGCAATGCCGGCCAGTCGGCGCAGCGTGGCCGGCCGATCCAGATCGCCGACCAGGGGCTCGATGCCCTGCACGCGCAAATGCGGCGCACGCTGTGCATCGCGCGTCAGCGCCAGCACGCGCACGCCATGCGCGCCGCTGCGTGGCAGGACGCGCGCCACGCGCTGGCCCACGTCGCCACAGCCGACGATCAACACACGCTCACGACGAAAGCGCGCCGGCAGCGCGCCCAATGGGTTTTGGTTTGAGGGCAAAATCGGAACCTGCTGCGTAGAGGAGACCATGGCACCCGTCCACGCTGCTGCGGGTGCAGCGGCATGATGGCCATGGCCGCCCGGGACGCATTCAAGGATAACCAAAAACGACCCATGCCAGACAGCCCGGGGGCGGCCCGCCTGCCCCTGGAGCGCACCTCCGGTGCATTCCGTCTGCGCAAGTCCCAGCCAGAACGTCATGACCGAGATTGCCAACGCCTCCCATCAGATTTCCGTCCAGCCCAGCGGCCGCACCTTTTCCACACAGGGCAGCGAAACCATCCTGGCCGCCGCCATCCGCACGGGCGTGGGCCTGCCCTATGGCTGCAAGGACGGCGCCTGCGGCTCCTGCAAGTGCAAGAAGCTCAGCGGCGACGTCACCCACGGCACGCACTCGGACAAGGCCCTGACGCCCGAGGAGGAAGCAGCCGGCTATGTGCTGACCTGCTGCGCCACGCCCCATACCGATGTGGTGCTCGAATCGCGCCAGGTCACCGATGCCAGCGCCTTTCCCATCAAGAAAATGCCGGTGCGCGTAGCCAGCCTGGAAAAGAAGTCGCACGACGTGATGCAGGTGCGCCTGCAGCTGCCCGCAGCCGAGAAGTTCCGCTACCACGCGGGCCAGTATGTGGAATTCATCCTGCGCGACGGCGCGCGCCGCGCCTATTCCATGGCCACGGCCCCGCATGTGCAGGAGACGGCTCCGGGCCTGGAACTGCATATCCGCCACATGCCCGGCGGCAAGTTCACCGACCATGTGTTCGGCGCCATGAAGGAAAAGGAAATCCTGCGTGTGGAAGGCCCGTTCGGCAGCTTCTTCCTGCGCGAGGATTCGGACAAGCCCATTATCCTGCTGGCTTCTGGCACGGGCTTTGCGCCCATCAAGGCATTGATCGAGCACATGGGCCACAAAGGCATCACGCGCCCGACCACGCTGTACTGGGGCGGACGCCGTCCAGCCGACCTCTACGATGCCGCCTGGATTGCGGAACATACGGCTGCCATGCCGCATTTCAAGTACGTGCCCGTGGTGTCCGACGCCCTGCCCGAGGACGGCTGGAGCGGCCGCACCGGCTTTGTGCACCAGGCCGTACTCGATGATTTCGCCGATCTGTCGGGGCACCAGGTCTACGCCTGCGGCGCTCCTGTCGTGGTCGATTCGGCCCGCACCAGCTACACCGGGCAGCGCGGCCTGCCCGAAGAGGAATTCTTCGCAGACGCCTTCACTTCCGAGGCCGACAAGTAAGCAGCGACCCCAGCCTTGCCCAAAGCGGGCAACAGGACAGCGCCAAATGCCAGCAAATCGGAAACAACACGCATCAACTGGTGCTCTGGCGCAAAAATCCTGCATTGAAACATTCCACCTGTTAGTGGTTTTGCAATTTTTTGCACAATAGCGGCCCTATGAACCGTAGAAACAGCCTTCTCTCGGTCATGGCGGCCGTTGCTGCCCTGGCCTCCCCGCTTGCCCTGGCGCAAGAGCCCATTCGCCTGATCGTGCCCTATGCGCCCGGTGGTCCGCTGGACATCACCTCGCGCGCCCTGGCCGAGCGTGTGCGTGACTCTCTTGGCGTGGTCATCATCGAAAACAAGGCCGGCGCCGGCGGCAACATCGGTGCGGACGCCATTGCCAAGGCTGCGCCGGACGGTCTGACCATCGGCCTGGCGGCCACGGCCACCCATGCCGTCAACCCCTGGCTCTACGCCAAGATGCCTTATGACGCAGGCAAGGACTTTGCCGGCATCACGCAGATGGTGCGCGTGCCCAATGTGCTGGTGATGAACGCGGCCCGTGCCGAGCAGCTCAAGATCCACAGCGTGGGCGACCTGATCGCCTACGCCAAGTCGCATCCGGGCAAGCTTAACTACGGCAGCGGCGGCAACGGCAGCGCGGGCCATCTGGCCGGCGAGATGCTCAAGCAGAAGGCCGGCATCTATGCCCTGCACGTACCCTACCGCGGCGCCAATCCGGCCCAGCTGGCCCTGCTGTCAGGCGAGGTGGACTTCAATATCGACAACCTGGCGGCCGCGGCGCCCAACATCAAGTCGGGCAAGCTCAAGGCCCTGGCCGTGACCTCGCTCGATGCCACGCCGCTGCTGCCCGGCGTGCCGGCCCTGTCCAAGACCTTCCCCGGGTTTGCGATCGATACCTGGTGGGGCCTGGTGGCTCCCGCTGGCACGCCCAAGCCCGTGCTCGACAAGCTGAGCAAAGCCTTCAACGACGCCCTGCGCACACCCGAGACCAAGACCCGCTTCGAAGCCCTGATGGCCGAGCCCGTGGGTTCGAGCCCGGCGGAATTCGACAAGTTCATGGCCGCCGAGCGCAGCAAATACCAGGCCATCGTCAAGGCCTCCGGCGCCAAGGTCGACTGAGCCGTATCCGGCGCCTGCCTGGAGCCCTTACCGGGACTCCAGGATCTGGTGCATGGGCCGCAGGCGGATGTTCTTGAACGCGACCCGCTCCGCGAACTCCAGAGAGCCCAGCACCGAAAACTCGATGAAGCGTGCGCGTGCCAGCGGGTCGGCCTGCCCGGTGGACAGGCCGGCATGGCACATCAGCAGGTCGCCGTTTTCCGCTGCCCCCAGCCAGCGCCAAAGCCTGCGGCCATAGGCCTGCGCATCGCCGCTGAAGTCGTAAACCCCCAGAAGCCTGCGGTTCTGCGCGACGGCGTGGCGCTGCGCCAGCAAGGCCAGTGCGCGCGACCCCAGCGCGGCAATCACCTCGGCTTTCGCCCAGGTTCCCCAATCGGCATGGGCCTTGCGCGACGGGCCGCGTGTGTTGCGCAGCCAGGGCATTCGTCCGGTGTTTCGCTCCGGATAGCGAAGCAGCAGCTCTTGCACCAGCAGCGAGCGCACCACGGGCAGCTGGTGCACATGCTGGTGCCCGTCCACATAGGCTGGAGCGCGCCCCAACGCATCCTCGAACGCGTCGAACTGGGCACGGATCTCGCTGCGCAGCTGCGCCACATTCAGCCGGCCCGCATAGGCGCGCCCAATCGCCTCCTTGAGCGGCATGCGGATGCCCGCCTGCAACGGGCATTCGGTCAGATCCAGGTGCAGCCCCACATCCACGCCCTGCGGATCAAGCAGGCTCAGCTCTCTGGCGCCGGCACTCCAGGCCGGGCCGCCCACCTGGGCCGAAACCGCCTGCACGCGGCCCATGCCCACCAGCGCCAGCACGGCTTCGTTGATCCCCCGGTGCAAGCCGAAATCGTCCACGCACACACAGATTTCACGCGCGCTGCTATGCTGCCACCGCTCATGTCTCGCTCGCATTTCCCGCCTCTCTCCCGCTCATCTCAGCTTGGCCATATCGGCTGGTTCATCATGGTCGGCTGTGCCGCAGCCGCCGTGCACTGGTGCGTCGCCATTGCTGCCGTGACCTGGGCGAAGTGGCCCCCGCTGCTGGCCAATGCCGCTGGCTGGATGGTGGCCGTTGGCGTTTCGTTCACCGGCCACCACCTGCTCAGCTTCCGCGGCCATGGCGCGGCCATGCTGCCCGCGGCCCTGCGCTTTCTCTGCATCTCCGGCGGCGGCTTTCTCGTCAACGAGGCTGCCTATGCAGCCCTGCTGCACTGGACCGGCGCCCGCTACGACGTGCTGCTGGCCGCCGTGCTGGTGCTGGTCGCAGGCGCTACCTACCTGCTGAGCCGCCATTGGGCATTTCTGCGCAGCTAGGCAGCACCTGCCGGGGGTCCACGCGCCACAGCGTCTGGCCATGCTCGGAAAAGACCGGCGCGACCTGGGCCAGCAGCGGCAGCATCTGCGTCGCCTGTGCATCGCCGACCACCCAGGCCGCTTCATTGCCGCACAGCGCCGCAGGCAACTGCTTCGGCGTGACCAGCACTTGGCCGGCCAGCGCCGGATCGAAGGCGCCTGCATCGACCATTTCCCTGCGCCAGTTGTCGCGCCGTGCAATCTCGGGGCTTTGCCAGTCGTCCACGATGCGCATCGGCCGGTCGAGCCCTGCGTAGAACGGCAGGTCGTACACATACTCCCCGAGCATGTAGACCGGTTCGCCAGGCTGGTGGCGGGCTTTCAGTACCTGCCCCATGTGACGCGCCGAGTAGCGCGGATTCGCGGTCAGCGCCAGCACCACGCCCAGGCCGATGAGCGCGCTGATGGCCAGGCTGACTCTCCACCACGAACGGCTTTTTCGCGATGCCTGCGCCCGCTGGCCGGCATCGGCCATCAGCCAGGCCAGCGCCGGCACGGCAGGCAGGATGTAGCCGATCAGCTTGGACTGGGGCAGCGAGAAGAAAAGCGTCACGCAGCCCGCCATCAATGCCATCAGCAGGCGTACATCGCCGGGCGTTCCTTCGGCCCGCCAATAGCCGCGCGTGAACGCGGGGCGCGACCACAGAATGCAGGGCAGGCTGCAGCCGGCCAGCACGGCCGGATAGAACCAGAAGGGCTGGACGTTGTTGAAGCCGCCTGCGGCAAAGCGCTGGAAATGCTGTACCACGAAGAAGTAATGCAGAAAGCTGTCGAAACGCTGCTGCATGAGCACGAACCAGGGCGCCGCCACCAACATGAAGAGAAGGGCCCCGGGCAGCGACAGCAGCGCCAGCAGGCTGCGCCAGCGCCGGCGCAAGATCAGCCACAGGCCCACGATCATTGCCGGCAGGACAAAGCCGATCAGGCCTTTGGCCAGCACGCCCAGTGCCGAAAGCCCGTAGGCCAGCCACAGCGCGCGGCGATCCGGCTGGCCCGCTTCGAAGCTCAGCGCCGCATGGGCCAGGGCCAGCACCGTGGCCGTGATGCAGCCGGCCACCAGCATGTCCAGGTTGGCAAACTGCGCTCCCAGAAAGAACAGCGGCTGCACCGCCAGCACGATGACGGCGCGGCGGGCGGATGCCATCCCGCACCAGCGCCGCACAAACAGGTAGAGCGCGATCGCGCCCAGCGTGGCGCCCGCCAGCGATGCGGAGCGCGCCGCCAGCTCGCTTGAGCCCGTCATCCCCATGGCCGCGCCGGAAATCCAGTAGAACAGCGGCGGTTTGTGAAAGAAAGGCAGGCCGTTGAGCATCGGCGTGAGCCAGTCGCCCGAGCGCAGCATCTCCAGAGCCACGGACGCATAGCGCCCTTCGTCGGGCAGCATCAGGGGCCGCAGCCATGCGGTGGCGCCCAGCCACAGAACCACCAGGGCCAGCACCTTCCAGCCGTCCTGCCGCGACAACCTTGCTCCGGCCGTGCTCATGCGTCCTCCCGGATACCCTGGCCGAGTTCGCGCTTGACCAGGAACAGAGGCCGCCGCTTGACCTCTTCATAAATGCGCCCGACATACTCGCCCACCACGCCCAGCGAAACCAGCTGCACGCCAGCAAACAGCATGAGACTGACCACAATCGTGGTCCAGCCGCTCACATTGTGGCCATACAGCAGATAGACCAGCGTGAGGTAGGCGCCGTAGGCAAATGCGCCCAGCGCCAGCAGGAAGCCCAGGCCGATCACCGCGCGCAGCGGCCACACCGTGAAGGCCATGATGCCGTCAAGCGCCAGCCGGATCAGGCGCAGCTTGTTGAAATGGCTCACGCCATGCGCGCGCGCGTCGGGCACGTAGGGCACGGCCACCGCATCGAACCCCACCCAGGCATACAGGCCCTTCATGAAACGGTTGCGCTCGGGCAGGTCCAGCAGCGCCTGCACCACCTTGCGATCCATCAGGCGGAAGTCGCCCGCGTCTTCCGGCACCTTGAAGCGGCCGCCGTGGTTGAGCAGGCTGTAGAACCAGTGCGTTCCTACGCGCTTGAAGCGGCTTTCGGCATCGCGGTGCGCACGCACCGCATAGACCACGTCGGCGCCGGCACTCCAGTGCCGCACAAAGGTGTCCAGCAGCGCCAGGGGATGCTGCAGGTCGGCATCCATCATGATGGTGATTTCGCCCCGGGCGGCCTGCAGTCCGGCCGTCAGCGCCGCCTCCTTGCCGAAGTTGCGCGACAGCCGCAACGCACGCACGCCGGGGCGCTGGGTCCAGTGGCGCAGCCGCGCTTCGGTGTCGTCCGTGCTGCCATCATCGACCACCAGAATTTCCCACAAAGGAGCAAGGTGAGCGAGCTTGGCGCACAGCAGGGGCAGAAGGCGGTCCAGGTTCTCCGCCTCGTTGTAGCAGGGCAGCACGCAGGAAATGGAGTGTGCGCTGCGCATGGCCGAGGCGACTGGGCCGGAGCTGCCCAGCGCAATTTCGCGAGGCGGCAGCCATGCCTCCCGCATCAGCAAATGGTCACTCACAGGCAAACCTCAGTATGAAAAAGCAACATGTTTCGCCATGTTGCTGCTTCCACCTGAAAGTTAACTTAATGGATGGCCGCTGCATGCAGCCCGGCAGGCCTCAGAGCCGGTACCAGTCTCCGGGCGCCGCGACCGCCTCGATGCGCTGGTCCGCCACCGAGGCCAGCTGCGCAGCCGTCACACCGGCGCCCGGCAGTTCGGCCATGGGCTGCAGCACAAAGGCGCGCTCCAGCATCCGCGGGTGCGGCAGCGTCAGGCGCTCGCTCTGCATCTGCAGATCGCCAAAGCGCAACAGATCCAGATCCAGCGTGCGCGGCGCGTTGCGGTAAGGGCGCTCCCTGCCGGCCGCCAGCTCGATGGCCTGCAGCGCATCGAGCAGCTCCAGCGCCGCCAGCCGGGTGGCGGCAACGGCCACGGCATTGAAATAGTCGGGGCCACCCGCATCCACCGGCGCACTGCGGTACAGCGAGGAAAGCTGCAGCACACGCGTTTGCGGCAAGGCCGCGATGCTGCGCACCGCGGTGCACAGCGCATTCCTCGCGTCCCCGAGATTGGCACCCAGCCCGATCCAGGCCAGCTGCGCTTCTTCCTGCAAATCGGCAGCCATGATGTCAGGAGACGGACGAGGAGGAATCAGCCTGCGCACCGCCTCCGCCCGGCTTGCGACGACGGCGGCGCCGCTTCTTCGGAGCGCCGCCATCGGACATCGTGCCGTCATGGGTGGCCGCGGCAGCCTGATCCAGCAGGCTGCCGTCCTCGGCCTCCTGCGGACTTTGCAGCGGCGTCACGCCTTCCCGGCCGGCACGGCTCCTGGCCACGCGGTGCACCTTGGGCTCGGACTGCTGCTGGGCGCGCTGGCGCGCGCGCTGCTCGTCGCGCGCCTGGGCAATCAGGTCTTCGCGGCGTCCGTCGTCGGCCTGCTGGAACTCCTGCCACCAGCTGGCCAGGCTTTCATCGACCTCGCCGATGTCGGCGCGCAGGCGCATGAAGTCAAAGCCCGCACGAAAGCGCGGCTGGGCCACCATGGAAAACGGCGTGGCGCCCGTGCGCTTGTCGAAGCGCGGCTGCATGACCCAGATCTCGCGCATGTCGGCCGCGAGCTTGCCGCGGCCCGACACGTCGCCGATGCGCGCATCGAAGACCTCGTCAATGGCTTCCTGCAGGGCCGGGAAGGGATGCATGCGCTGGGCCAGCTTTTTCTCCCAGCCGGTCTTCACGTCCTGCCACAGCACGCAGGCCAGCAGGAAGCTGGGCGCCACGGGCTTGCCTTCGCCCACGCGGCGATCCGTGTCGGTCAGCGCGGCCTGTACGAACGGGTGGTCGGCGCGCTCCATCACCACGTCCAGCAACGGATAGATGCCGCGCGACAGGCCCAGCGCCTTCAGCTGCGCCACCGATGCCAGCGCGTGGCCGGTCTGCAGCAGCTTGAGCATTTCGTCGAACAGGCGGCTTTGCGGAACGTCGGCCAGCAGCGGTTCGCATTCCACCAGCGGCTTGGCCGACTTGGGCTCGAGCTTGAAGCCCTTGCCCGAGAGCTTGGCGGCGAAACGCACGGCACGGATGATGCGCACCGGGTCCTCGCGGTAGCGCGTGGCCGGATCCCCGATCATGCGCAGCACGCGCTTTTGCGCATCGGCAATGCCGTTGTGGTAGTCGACCACGATCTGCGTCTCGGGGTCGTAGTACATGGCGTTGATGGTGAAGTCGCGGCGCGTGGCGTCCTGGTCCTGCGGCCCCCAGACGTTGTCGCGCAGCACGCGGCCGCTGGCATCCACCGCATGCTTCATGCTGGCCAGCTGGGCCTTGCTGGTGCGCTCGTTGCCGCTGACGGCCTCGGCCAGGCTGTTGTCCAGGAAGGCGCGGAAGGTGGAAACCTCGATGACTTCGTTCTCGCGGCCGCGGCCATAGACCACGTGCACGATGCGGAAGCGCTTGCCGATGATGAAAGCGCGCCGGAACAGGCTCTTGACCTGCTCGGGCGTGGCATTCGTCGCCACATCGAAGTCCTTGGGACGCAGGCCCAGCAGCAGGTCGCGCACGGCGCCACCCACGATGTAGGCCTCGTAGCCTGCGCTCTTGAGCGTCTGCACCACGTCCACGGCGCGGCGGTCCACGAGCTGGGGATCGATGCCGTGCACCTGCACCGGCACCTCCTCGCGCTTGCCAAAGCGCGGCTTGCGCGAACGGGGTGCAGCCGGGGCCTTGCCCAGCAGCTTGTCGATAATGGTCTTGATCATGGTGCTTCGGTAAATAGATCCACGATGCGCCAGCCGCGCTCCTGGGCCAGGGCGCGCAGGCGCGCATCGGGGTTGGTGGCCACGGGATGATCGACCCGCTCCAGCAGCGGTACATCGTTCCACGAGTCACTGTAGAAAGTGGCTTCGACATCGGCCCAGTCCAGGCCCCTGTGCTCCAGCCATTGCAGCACGCGCACCACCTTGCCTTCGCGCATGCTGGGCTGGCCCTTGATCTCGCCGGTATACCAGCCCTGGGCATTGCGCACCAGTTCCACGGCAATCAGCTCCTCGACGCCCAGCGCCCGGGCGATCGGGCGTGTCACGAATTCATTGGTGGCCGTGACGATGACGATGGTATCGCCGGCATCCTGGTGGGCCTTGAGCAGCGCGCGGGCCTGGGGC
Source organism: Comamonas sp. w2-DMI (assembly GCF_040187735.1). Taxonomy (NCBI): domain Bacteria; kingdom Pseudomonadati; phylum Pseudomonadota; class Betaproteobacteria; order Burkholderiales; family Comamonadaceae; genus Comamonas; species Comamonas sp. w2-DMI. The sequence continues at coordinate 32,131 of NZ_JBANEL010000032.1, forward strand.
GTGATGGCCGGCAGGATCACCTCGCGCATGAAGCACTCGTGGGCGGCATCGGCCTCGCTCGCGCCGCGCTGGCAGAAGGCTTCGGTGGCAAAGCGCACATAGTCGTGCACATCCAGCGTGCCGGCCTGGTAGTGAGCGAAGAATTCGTCGTTGCGGCGCCCGAACTCCACGGGGTCCGTCCAGCCGATGCGCGAGGTGAACTGCCCCCACTCGTAATCGGAGTCCAGGGGCAGCAAGGTATGGTCCAGGTCAAACAGTGCCAGCCTGAGCTTGGACTGCGGTACGGATTGGGTCGACATGTGGCTCCAAAACACGACTTGCGCACAACAGGCTGAAGCAGGGCAATGGCCTGCGGATCCCAGCCTCCGGTTCACTCCTATGCGTAAGTCCTACAAACAAAAGCCGGCTCCGGTGCCGCCCGCGCAGGCCAGGCCTGCACGGCTTCACTCGGTCTCCAGCATGGTCTTGAGCAGCGGGATGGTGATGGCACGCTTGTTGCGCAAGGCAAAACCGTCCAGCATGTCCAGCAGCTGCATCAAAGAGCCCAGGTCGCGCGAAAAGCGCCTGAGCATGTAATCCATCACTTCATCGCTCAGGAAGACGCCGCGGGCATCGGCCTCCTGCCTGAGCACGGCACGGCGCGCCGACTCGTCCAGCAGCTGCAGCTGATACACATGGCCCCAGCCCAGGCGGGTCCGCAGGTCTTCGCGCAGCTTCAGGTCCGCCACCGGCAACTGGCCCGCGCCCAGCACCCAGCGCGGCGAACCGGTCGCAGGGCTGGTGGCGTTGACGAACCAGTTGAAGGCGCGCGTCTGCTGCAAGGGCGTGTAGATGTCCACATCGTCCATGAGCACGGCGGCCCAGCGCTCGTCGAACGGCGGCGGGAACAGCGTGTTCGCATCCATCCATCCGACCATCGCTCCCTGCTCGCGCAGCGCCTCGCGCACGGCCTTGAGCAGATGGGTCTTTCCCGACCCCGACTCCCCCCACAGGTAAGTGGGCACTGGCGTGCGGGCCTGCTGCAGCCTGCCGTCGCCCACCCAGTGGCGCAGGTGGTCGATCACCGCGGCATTGGGACCGACGAAGAAACGCGACAGCGTCGGACTCGACGCCATGCTGATATCCAGGGCCAGCTGCTTCATCTGCGACATACGCGCAGCGCCCCCTTTCCCGGACCCAAGAGCGCGTCCGCGTCGTGAGCACGCTCCAAGGCCCATGCAGCAGAGTCTGGCAAAAGAGTCGTCAGCAGCATCAATGGTGAGAGAAACGGGTGAAGGCAGTCTGGTGCTGAAATCTCAGCCGCCGCGGCGGCACGATAGCAAACGCCTGATTTTAGTCTGCGCCGCACGGTGCTGGAGGGAAGCCGCCGTTTTGCCTGCAACGGCAGCCTTTGCCGGAAAAAAAGGGCCTGCAGCCACGGCACCGCAACGCCGCAAAAAACCTTCAAGCCCGATGGCCGCCCGCGCAGGCCGCGGGCGCTCGCCGTAGAATCCCGGGGTTCTCGCCCACCCTCGGGCACACCCGCACCGGATTCATCGATGAGCTCTTCCGCTTCCTCCTCTACCCCCATTTCCTACAAAGACGCAGGTGTTGACATCGACGCCGGCGACGCCCTGGTCGAACGCATCAAGCCTCTGGCCAAGAAAACCCTGCGCGAAGGCGTGATGGCAGGCATCGGCGGTTTCGGCGCCCTGTTCGAAGTGCCCAAGCGCTACCAGGAGCCCGTGCTGGTTTCCGGTACCGACGGCGTGGGCACCAAGCTCAAGCTGGCCTTCGAGTGGAACATGCACGACACCGTGGGCATCGACCTGGTGGCCATGAGCGTAAACGACGTGCTGGTGCAAGGCGCCGAACCCCTGTTCTTCCTGGACTACTTCGCCTGCGGCAAGCTGCATGTGGATACGGCCGCTGCCGTGGTGGGCGGCATTGCCAGGGGCTGCGAACTGTCCGGCTGCGCGCTGATCGGCGGCGAAACCGCCGAAATGCCCGGCATGTATCCCGACGGCGAATATGACCTGGCAGGCTTTGCCGTGGGCGCGGTCGAGAAGTCCAAGATCCTGACGGGCCAGAACGTCAAGCCCGGCGACGTAGTGCTGGGCCTGGCCTCGCACGGCGTGCATTCCAACGGCTTCTCGCTGGTGCGCAAGTGCATCGAGCGCGCCGAGGCCCAGGGCACCGTGCCCCCGACGCTGGACGGCAAGCCCTTCAAGGCCGCCATCATGGAGCCCACGCGGCTGTATGTGAAGAACGTGCTGGCCGCCCTGGCCAAGCATCCGATCAAGGCGCTGGCCCACATCACCGGCGGCGGTCTGCTGGAGAACATTCCCCGCGTACTGCCCGAAGGCACGGCGGCCCACCTGAAGGCCGGCAGCTGGCCCCAGACCGAGCTGTTCGCCTGGCTGCAGAAGACCGCCGGCATCGACGACATCGAGATGAACCGCACCTTCAACAACGGCATCGGCATGGTGGTGGTGGTTGCCGCCGAAGAAGCCGAAGCCACGGCCGCCACGCTGCGCGAGTTGGGCGAGACGGTCTACACCATCGGCCAGATCGCCGAGCGCGGCGCCGGCCAGAGCGTCGAAGTCCGTTAAACCCGGCCCGTCCGCGCATGCCGCAGCACCTTCCCGCGCCCCTGCCCCATCCTGTCCCGGCGGAGAGTCCGCTGCCGGAGCCGTCCTCCAAGGTCGTTCTGGCCAGCTATCTGCTGATGGGGGCGGCGCTGCTGCTGGTGATGCTGCAGGGCCTGCTGCCCGGGCTGCTGTGCGTGTGCGTGGGCTTTCTGCTCACTCGCGCCCTGGCGCGGCTGCTGGCCCGCATCAGCCCCCAGGCACGCAGCAGGGGCACGCTGCCGCGCTGGGCGCAGGTGGTGGCCACCACCATCGTCATCCTCGCGCCGCTGGCCCTACTCAGCGGCGCCCTGACCCATACGCGCTCCTACATCACCGAGGCGCCGCAGCAATACAAGGAGCTGCTGGACTACCTGGCCCGCACGGTGCTGGAGCTGCGCGACAAGCTGCCCGCCGACATTGCCGACCAGCTGCCCGACGGCGCCCAGGAGATCCAGCACATGCTGGCCAACTACCTGGCCACCAAGGCCGGCATGCTGGCCCACGCAGGCCGCGCCTGGCTGACCGGCCTGCTGTACGCCTATGTGGGCCTGATCGTGGGCGCACTGGCCGCCGTCCGCCCCATCGCCCGGCGCCGGCCGCCGCTGATTGCGGCGCTGAACCAGCGCATCGCGCATTTCGGCGAGGCCTTCCGGCAGATCGTCGCGGCGCAGTTCTGGATTGCCCTCTTCAACACGCTGCTCACGGCCGTCTTCCTGCTGCTGGTGCTGCCCATCTGGAATCTGGAGCTGCCCTACACGCCGGCGCTCATCACGCTGACCTTCTTCGCGGGCCTGATTCCCATCGTCGGCAACCTGCTGTGCAATTCCGTGCTCACGCTGGTGGGGCTGTCGGTCTCGCCCGTGGCGTCGGCGGCCTGCCTGGGCTTTCTGATCCTGATCCACAAGGCGGAGTACGTGATCAACGCCAAGGTCGTGGGCCAGCGCACCCATATGGGCGTCTGGGAGCTGCTGACCGTCATGTTCGTGGCCGAATCGGTGTTCGGCCCGGCCGGCCTGGTTGCCGCGCCGCTGTTCTACGCCTATCTCAAGAAAGAGCTGGAAGCCGTTCAGCTGGTCTGAGGGCAGCCGTTTTCATAGCGCCTTGCGCAGGCGGGTTATGGTCTTTTCGATATATGCAGCTTCAGATCCTTGCAAATCCTGCAGATAGTGCTCCAGATCTGCTAGCGCCCGCTCCGTGACACCCCATTCCGCATAGGCCAGGCCCCGGTCGCGGTAATTCTCGCGGACCTCGGGCCTGAGGATCAGCAGGCGGTTGAGCACAGCCACCAGCATGGGCCAGTCGCGCTGGGCCAGGTGGATTTCCTGCAGGTTGCGCAGCATGCGCTCCATGATGTCGCGCGGCTTCGCGGCCTGCAGGTACAGCCCCAGTGGCGCAGCCTCCTCGGGCGTGACGCCGGCCTGGTCCAGAAAAGGCTGGAGCCGCTCGGCCAGGCCGTTGGCAGAAAGCGATTCGCCGGTGAGCGGGTCCATCACCACCTGCCCCTGGGGCAGCAGCACCTTGACCATGAAATGGCCCGGAAAGCTGATGCCGTCGGCCGGCAGCTCCAGGCCGCGCGCCAGCTCCAGCCACAACAGGGCCACGCTGATGGGAATGCCGCGGCGCGTGCGCAGCACCTGGTGGATGTAGCTATTGCCCGGATCGTAGTAGTTGTTGAGGTTGCCGGCGAAGCCCAGTTCGCCATAGAAGAACTTGGTGAGTGCACCCAGGCACTGCAGCGGGTCGGTCTCACCGGCCAGCCGTTGGGCCAGGCGCACCTGCAGGCGGTCGATGTCCGCCATCACGGCCTGCAGGTCCAGATCGGGTTCGGCATCCTGGCCGATGCTGATGGCCGCCTCCATCAGCGCGAAATCGCTGTCGCTTTGAACCAGGGAGGCAAAATACTGCAGCGCGGTGGGGTGCTCGTCAAGGGTCCAGCTCATAGGCCGCTTTGTAAGCCCATGCGCACTGAACTGCAAGCGAAATACCCCCAATATGCACTGTTTATCAGTGCAACATGCTCACTTTTTCATAATCTCAGCGCCGCAGCAGCTGGCGCAGATTCAGGCCGCCGATGCGCAGCGCGCCAAAGTACACCACGGCCGCAGCGGCCATCAGCGCCAGCAGCAGGCCCGCCCGCTCCAGGCTGTGGGCACGCAGCCCGATCCAGTCGAAGTGCTGGCTGCCCCACAGCAGCAGCACGGCCAGCAAGGCGCTGGCCGCCACCACCTGCAGCGCGAGCTTGCCCCAGCCCGGCTGCGGCTGGTACACGCCGCGGCGCAGCAGGCCCAGCAGCAGCCAGCCCGCATTGACCAGGGCGCCCAGCCCGATGGACAAGGCCAGCCCGGTATGGGCCAGCCAGGGCACGAACACCAGGTTGAGCAGCTGGGTGATGGCCAGCACGGCAATGGCGATCTTGACCGGCGTGCGGATATCCTGGCTCGCGTAGTAGCCGGGTGCCAGCACCTTGATGGCCACGAGACCGACCAGGCCGACACCGTAGCCGATCAGGGCCAGGGCGATCTGGCCCACGTCGCTGTCATGCAGCGCGCCGCGGTGGAACAGCGTGGCCACCAGCGGCGTGGCAAAGGTCAGCAGCCCCACGGCGCAGGGCACGGCCATCAGGAACACCAGGCGCAATCCCCAGTCCAGCATGTTGGAGTAGCGCTCGGCATCGCCGGCCGCCCGGGCCGATGCCAGCTGCGGCGTGAGCACCACGCCCAGGGCCACACCCAGCAGGGAGGTGGGGAACTCCATCAACCGGTCCGCATAGAACAGCCAGGTCACGCTGCCGGTCGCCAGATAGGAGGCGATCTGCGTGTTAATCATCAGCGACACCTGGGCCACGCCCACGCCCAGCAGGGCCGGAGCCATGAGCGACAGGATGCGGCGCACGCCGGCTTCGTTCCAGGCCTCGCGGATGGCTGCTGCCGAAAAGCCGATATGCGGCATCAGCCCCATGCGCAGCAATGCCGGCACCTGCACGGCCAGTTGCAGCACGCCGCCCAGCATCACGCCGCCGGCCATGGCATAGATGGGCTCGATGCCCTGGCGCCCGAACCAGGGCGCCACCAGGACGGCCGCGGCAATCATGCTCAGGTTCAGCAGCACCGGCGTGGCGGCTGGCACCACGAATTTCCTCCAGGTATTGAGAATGCCGGCCGACAGCGCCACCAGCGACATGAAGCCGATATAGGGGAACATCCAGCGGGTCATGACCACGGCGGCCTGGTAGCCCTCGGGCGCCTGGCGCAGGCCGCTGGCCAGCAGCCACACCAGCAGCGGCGCACCGATCACGCCCAGCACGCAAACCACGATCAGCGCCCAGAACAAGATGGTGGCCACATGGCTGATGAGGTGGCGCGTGGCCTCCTCGCCATCCTGGGTCTTGCTGGCCGCCAGCACCGGCACGAAGGCCTGGCTGAATGCGCCTTCGGCAAACAGGCGCCGGAACAAGTTGGGAATCCGGAACGCGACATTGAAGGCGTCGGTCAGGGCGCTGGCCCCGAAGATGGAGGCCATGAGCAGATCGCGCAGCAGGCCCGAAATGCGGGAGGCCAGCGTCAGCAGGGATACGGTGGAGGCGGCTTTGAACAGTGACACGCAGCGAAGTGTATGCGCTTGCCGGGCGGGCTGCTTGCCGACTCGCCGGCTTTGCAATCTGTAGCAACCACGCCCTCCGAAAACGGCCACCGGCCCATCCCAGGACACCAAGCAAGGGCCGCCCCGCCGCGAAGGTGTCGTCCCCCTCCCCTAGGCTGAATCGACATTCAGAGCGATGCGCATGGGAGATGAGACGATACAGGCAGGAGGAAACCAGCCTAAATGTCTCGTCCCAGCCGCTACGAA
>NZ_JBANEL010000033.1:0-37742 GCF_040187735.1 Comamonas sp. w2-DMI
GCCCGGCTCCATCAAGCCCCACACCCACTTCACCGCCGAGGTGTACGTGCTGTCGAAGGACGAAGGCGGCCGCCACACGCCCTTCTTCAACAACTACCGGCCCCAGTTCTATTTCCGTACGACCGACGTGACCGGCTCCATCGAGCTGCCCGCCGACAAGGAAATGGTGATGCCTGGTGACAACGTGTCGATCACCGTGAAGCTGATCGCCCCCATCGCCATGGAAGAAGGTCTGCGCTTCGCTATCCGCGAAGGCGGCCGTACCGTGGGCGCCGGCGTGGTTGCCAAGATCATTGAGTAATTCTTAGGAAAGCTAGGAATTCACAATGTCTAAGCAAAAGATCCGTATCCGCCTGAAGGCTTTCGACTACAAGCTGATCGATCAGTCTGCAGCCGAGATCGTTGACACCGCCAAGCGCACCGGCGCCATCGTCAAGGGCCCCGTGCCCCTGCCGACCCGCATGAAGCGTTTCGACATCCTGCGTTCGCCGCACGTCAACAAGACCAGCCGCGACCAGTTCGAAATCCGCACGCACCAGCGTCTGATGGACATCGTCGACCCGACCGACAAGACGGTTGACGCCCTGATGAAGCTGGACCTGCCCGCAGGTGTGGACGTCGAAATCAAACTGCAATAAGAAGTTCGACAGCCTTTCCGGGCTTGCCCGGAAAGGCTTTTGAAGGTCTTTGTTTAACGCGAACTTGCTTGAAAAAGCAGTTCGCGTTAAAATTTGGGGCTTCGCCTTTGATGCGAAGTTTTATTAACCTTCTTTCGTGCGCGAGCTTGCAGCAAGCAAAGCGCAACGCTGGGCCAATTGCAGTTTCAGCGGCGGAAGTTTTGGAGCAAACAAATGAGTCTGAGCAACTCCCTGGGGTTGCTGGGTCGCAAGGTGGGCATGATGCGTCTGTTCACTGATGATGGGGACGCAGTGCCTGTCACAGTGGTGGATGTTTCCAACAACCGCGTGACTCAGGTCAAAACCCAAGAGAACGATGGCTACGTGGCCCTGCAGGTCACATTCGGTTCGCGCAAGGCATCTCGCGTGACCAAGCCTCAAGCTGGCCACCTCGCCAAGGCGGGCGTCGAAGCCGGTGAAGTGACCCGTGAATTCCATGTGACCGAAGAAACCGCTGGCAAGTATGCCGCTGGTGCAGTCCTGCCCGTGGCAGAACTGTTCAGCGTCGGCCAGAAGGTGGACGTGCAAGGCACCTCCATCGGTAAGGGTTACGCCGGCACGATCAAGCGTCACAACTTCGGTTCGCAGCGCGCATCGCACGGTAACAGCCGTTCGCACAATGTCCCCGGCTCGATCGGTATGGCACAGGACCCCGGTCGTGTGTTCCCCGGCAAGCGCATGACCGGCCACATGGGCGACGAGACCGTCACTACACAAAACCTCGATGTGGTTCGTATCGACGAAGCACGTCAACTGCTCTTGATCAAGGGCGCTGTTCCTGGCTCCAAGGGTGGCTTTGTGACAGTGCGTCCCGCCATCAAGGCTAAAGCTTCTAAAGGAGCGAACTAATGCAGCTCGAACTCCTGAATGAACAAGGCCAGGCCGCATCGAAGTTCGATGCACCCGAGACCGTGTTCGGCCGTGAATTCAACGAAGACCTGGTCCACCAGCTGGTGATCGCCTACCGTGCCAACGCACGCCAGGGCACCCGTGCCCAGAAGGACCGTGAGCAAGTGCGTCACACCACTGCCAAGCCCTTCAAGCAGAAGGGTACCGGCCGTGCACGTGCTGGTATGTCCTCCTCGCCCCTGTGGCGTGGCGGCGGTCGCATCTTCCCGAACCTGCCGGAAGAAAACTTCTCGCAGAAGATCAACAAGAAGATGTACCGCGCCGGTATGGCTTCCATCCTGTCCCAGCTGGCCCGCGAAGGCCGCCTGGCCGTGGTGGAATCGCTGAAGCTGGATACACCCAAGACCAAGGTGCTGGCCGACAAGTTCAAGGCCATGAACCTGGAGTCCTCGGTCATGGTGATCGCCGAAGAGATCGACGAGAACCTGTACCTGGCATCCCGCAATCTGAAGAACGTGTTCGTGGTTGAGCCGCGCTACGCCGACCCCGTGTCGCTGGTGCACTACAAGAAAGTGCTCGTGACCAAGGGTGCGATCGACAAACTCAAGGAGATGTTCGCATGAGCACGCTCAAGTTTGACGAAGGTCGTCTGATGCAAGTGTTGGTCGCTCCCATCGTGTCCGAAAAGGCCACTCTGGTTGCCGAAAAGTCCAACGCTGTGACGTTTAAGGTGCTGCAGAACGCTACCAAGCCCGAAATCAAGGCCGCCGTGGAACTGATGTTCAAGGTGGAAGTGGCTGGCGTTTCCGTGGTGAACACCAAGGGCAAGACCAAGCGCTTCGGCAAGACCGTGGGCCGCCGCGACAACGTGCGCAAGGCTTACGTGATGCTCAAGCCCGGTCAAGAGCTGAACCTGTCTGGGGAGGCTGCTTAATCATGGCTGTTATCAAGCTCAAACCGACGACCCCCGGCCAACGCGGCACGGTGAAGGTCACGCGTGACCACCTGCACAAGGGTGCTGGCTATGCTCCTCTGCTGGAATCCCAGCACCAGAAGGCCGGCCGCAACAACAACGGTCACATCACGACGCGCCACAAGGGCGGTGGTCACAAGCACCACTACCGTGTGGTGGACTTCAAGCGCAACAAGGACGGCATCCCCGCCAAGGTCGAGCGCATCGAGTACGACCCCAACCGTACGGCCCACATCGCTCTGGTGTGCTATGCCGACGGCGAGCGTCGCTACATCATTGCTCCTCGCAACCTGGAAGTGGGCGCCACCATCGTCAGCGGCTCCGAAGCTCCCATCCGCGTGGGCAACACCCTGCCTATCCGCAACATTCCCGTGGGTTCGACCATCCACTGCATCGAACTGAAGATCGGTGCCGGTGCCCAGATCGCCCGCTCGGCCGGTACGTCCGCCACGCTGCTGGCCCGTGAAGGCATCTACGCCCAGGTGCGTATGCGTTCGGGCGAAGTGCGCAAGGTGCACATCGAGTGCCGCGCCACCATCGGTGAAGTTGCCAACGAAGAGCACAGCCTGCGCCAACTGGGCAAGGCCGGTGTGAAGCGTTGGATGGGTATCCGCCCGACCGTTCGCGGCGTGGTGATGAACCCGATCGACCACCCGCACGGTGGTGGTGAAGGTCGTACCGGTGAAGGCCGTCACGCAGTTGACCCATGGGGCAATCTGACGAAGGGCTACCGTACCCGTAACAACAAGCGCACACAAGGCATGATTGTGTCGCGTCGCAAGAAGTAAGGGGTAGCAAATGACTCGTTCTCTTAAAAAGGGTCCGTTTGTTGACCATCACTTGCTGGCCAAGGTCGAAAAGGCCATCGCCACCAAGGACAAGAAGCCAGTGAAGACCTGGTCGCGTCGCTCCATGGTTCTGCCCGAGTTCATCGGTCTGACCATCGCCGTGCACAACGGCAAGCAACACGTGCCGGTTTATGTGACTGACCAGATGGTCGGCCACAAGCTGGGTGAATTCGCGCTGACTCGTACCTTCAAGGGTCACCCTGCGGACAAGAAAGCCAAGAAGTAAGGAATAGAACATGTCTGAAACACGTGCTGTTCTCCGTGGCGTCCGCCTGTCTGTTGACAAGGGTCGCCTGGTCGCGGATCTGATCCGCGGCAAGAAGGTGGATCAAGCCCTGAACATTCTGACCTTCACGCAGAAGAAAGCTGCCGTGATCGTGAAGAAGGTTCTGGAATCCGCTATCGCCAACGCTGAGCACAACGACGGCGCCGATATCGACGAACTGAAGGTCAAGACCATCTACGTCGAGCAAGGCACCACGCTCAAGCGTTTCACTGCTCGCGCCAAGGGCCGTGGCAACCGCATCAGCAAGCCTACCTGCCACATCTACGTGACAGTGGGTAACTGAGGCCTAAAGGAAGAATATGGGACAGAAAATCCATCCTACCGGCTTCCGTCTGGCGGTGAGCCGCAACTGGGCGAGCCGCTGGTACGCTAGCAACCGCGACTTCGCCGGCATGCTGGCCGAAGACATCAAGGTGCGCGAGTACCTGAAGGCCAAGCTGAAGAACGCCGCCGTGTCGCGCGTTCTGATCGAGCGTCCTGCCAAGAATGCCCGCATCACCATCTTCTCGGCTCGTCCGGGCGTGGTGATCGGCAAGAAGGGCGAAGACATCGAGAACCTGAAGAAGGAACTCTCGACTCGCCTGGGCGTGCCCGTGGCCGTGAACATCGAAGAAGTGCGCAAGCCCGAAATCGATGCCAAGCTGATCGCCGACTCCATCTGCCAGCAGCTGGAAAAGCGCATCATGTTCCGCCGCGCCATGAAGCGTGCCATGCAGAACGCCATGCGTCTGGGTGCCCAGGGCATCAAGATCATGTCGTCCGGCCGTCTGAACGGTATCGAAATCGCTCGTACCGAGTGGTACCGTGAAGGCCGCGTGCCGCTGCACACCCTGCGTGCCGACATCGACTATGGCTTCTCCGAAGCCAAGACGACCTATGGCGTGATCGGCGTGAAGGTCTGGGTCTACAAGGGTGACACCCTGGGCCGCAACGACCTGCCCGCCGTGGAAACGCCTCGTCCCGAAGACGAGCGTCGTCCTCGTGGTCCCCGTCGCGACGGCCGTCGTGACGGCGCCGGCCGCGGTGGTCGCCGCCCCGCTGGTACCAATGCCGCTCCTGCCGATGGCAGCGACAAGCCCGTAGGCGCTGGTGCTGATTCCGTTAAGCGCGTTCGCAAGACTGACGCGCCCGCTACAGCAGCGGACGGTAAAGGAGAATAAACATGCTGCAACCTGCACGCCGCAAGTTCCGTAAGGAACAAAAAGGCCGCAACACCGGCATCGCAACCCGTGGCAACTCCGTTGCCTTCGGCGATTTCGGTTTGAAGTCCACCGACCGCGGCCGTCTGACGGCCCGCCAGATCGAAGCTGCACGTCGTGCAATTTCCCGTCACGTCAAGCGTGGCGGCCGCATCTGGATCCGCGTGTTCCCGGACAAGCCCATCTCTACCAAGCCCGCAGAAGTGCGTATGGGTAACGGTAAGGGCAACCCCGAGTACTACGTGGCCGAAATCCAGCCCGGCAAGATGCTCTACGAAATCGTGGGCGTTCCCGAAGAGCTGGCTCGTGAAGCGTTCCGCCTGGCCGCTGCAAAGCTGCCTCTGCGCACGACCTTCGTGTCCCGTCAAATTGGTGCCTAAGGAGAGATCAACATGACGAAAGCTGCTGAACTCCGCCAAAAAGACGTGGCCGCGCTGGAAGCTGAAGTGAAGTCCTTGCAAAAGGCCCACTTCGGTCTGCGCATGCAAAAGGCTACGCAACAACTGGGCAACACCGCGACCCTCAAGGCCACGCGCCGCGACATCGCTCGTGCCAAGACCATCCTTGCTGAAAAGCAAGCCGCCAAGTAAGGAGCCGACATGACGGAAGCTAAAACATCCCTCAAGCGCACCTTGATTGGCAAGGTGGTCAGCGACAAGCGTGCCAAGACCGTGACCGTTCTGGTTGAGCGTCGCGTCAAGCACCCCATCTACGACAAGATCATGATCAAGTCGAGCAAGTACCACGCTCACGACGAGCAAGGTGAGTACAAGCTGGGCGACGTGATCGAAATCACCGAGAGCCGTCCGCTCTCCAAGACCAAGAACTGGGTTGCGACCCGCTTGGTGCAAAAGGCTGCTCTGGTGTAAGCCTAACCCGGCACACCGGCGCAAGGCCCTTGAAAACGACCCACAATGTGGGTCGTTTTTTCATTTGGGCCGCCATGTCGGCAGCCCTTGTTAGCAACCAAAGGAGATAGCGATGATCAAAGTTGGAGACGCCCTGCCCGCAGTCACATTGGCCGAGTACGTGGAAGTGGAAGGCAACGGCTGCAGCATCGGCCCGAACCCCGTCAAGCTGCCCGAGGCGCTGGCCGGCAAGACCATTGCGCTGTTCGCAGTGCCTGGCGCTTTCACGCCCACCTGCTCGGAAAAGCACCTGCCCGGCTACGTGGCCAAGGCCGACGAGCTCAAGGCTGCCGGCGTGGACGAGATCTGGTGCCTGTCCGTGAACGACGCCTTCGTGATGGGCGCCTGGGGCCGCGACCAGAAGGTGGGCGGCAAGGTGCGCATGATCGCCGACGGCGATGCCGCATTCGCCAAGGCCACCGGCCTGACGCTGGACCTCAACGGCAAGGGCCTGGGTCTGCGCGCCAACCGCTTCTCCATGCTGGTCAAGGACGGCAAGGTCGCCACGCTGAACGTGGAAGGCCCGGGCAAGTTCGAAGTCAGCGATGCCGACACCATGCTGGCCCAGGCCAAGGCGTAACTGATACTCCCTGAGTCGCTGCGCGCGGGACGAGGCCTTCGGCTAGGCGCCCCCGCCGCGAGGCGGCTCTTGCTCGGCGTCCCTCTGCTCTGGAGTGCGCCGCCCTTATGGGGAGTGCTCGATATGAAAAGGCATTGCCAATACGGCAATGCCTTTTTTGCATTCAGAGATCAGAACAGGTCTGCCTTGAGGTAGTGCGCGCCCGGGACCGGGTTGTGGTAGTAGGGCTCGATGGATTCGAAGCCCAGCTCCACATACAGCGCGCGGGCCGATTCCATGTCGTCCAGCGTGTCCAGCAGCACATGGTCGTAGCCGCCCTGGCGGGCCACGTCCAGCATGGCTTCGGCCAGCTGGCGGCCCAGGCCGAAGCCGCGGAAGGGCTTGCGCACGTACAGGCGCTTCATCTCGGCGGCATTGGGATAGTCGCAGTCGTCGAGCGGCCGCAGTGCGCAGCAGCCGGCGATCGCACCGTCGACGCTGGCCAGCAGGATCTGGCCTCGAGGAGGGGCATAGTCGCCGGGCAGTCCGGCGATCTCGGTTTCGAAACCTTGGAATTCCAGGTCGACGTTCAGACTGGCCGCGTACTCCTGGAAGATCTGGCGCACGGCGTCCATTTCTTCGGGGGTGGAGGGCGTCAGCAAGTCCACGGCAGGCTTGTCCACGGGCGTTGCGCAATGATGAAGAAGCATCGAGTGTAGCGCTGCTTCAGAAACCGCCACCGGCTCCCAGGCTGTTGACCCACCAGGCAATGCCGGAGGACAGCACGGCCAGCGCGGCGGCCAGCGCCCGGGTGGCTGCCGTGTCGCGCGCGGCGGGAACGGGCGAGGGCAGCTGCTTGTCGCCCGTGACCATGGCCCTGGCCAGGCCCTTGCGCCGCAGGCTGTAGCCGAGGATGGCCAGCAGGTGCAGGCCGACCAGGGCATAGATCAGGTACTGGCCCCAATGGGCGTGGTAGTTCGTGGCCGCGGCCACCGTGTCGCCGGATGCAAAGCGCGTCAGCGGCCCGCTGAAGGCGATCTCGTCGTCGCTGAGCAGCCCTGTCGCGACCTGGGCGACCAGCGCCAGCAGCATGGCAAAGACCGACAGCGCGCCCAGCGGGCTGTGGCCGGCCCCTTCCTCCACGCTGCCCTGGCCGCGCAGATGGCGCAGCAGCGCGGAAGGGGTATGCACAAAATGCGCGAAGCGCGACCAGCGCCCGCCCACCACCCCCCACAGCAGGCGGAAGATGATCAGGGCCAGCACCACCTGGCCTAGGACCAGATGCCAGTTCATGGCATTGCCGCCGAGCTTGGCCGTGATCACCAGGGCCACGATGGCGCAGGCCAGCAGCCAGTGGAACAGGCGGGTGGGCAGATCCCAGATGCGGACCTGGTGCGAGCGTGGCGTGAGAGGAGCGGGCTGTGTCATGGGCGGGAATTTTTCAAACCGGGCTTGCGCCGGTCAACCTGGGCAAGTCCTCAAAAAAATAGCGCAACAGTGTCCCGATTGTGCCGCGTGCGCCTGCCGCCGCCGTGGCAAAGCGCAGCAGCGCACCCGACAAATCCCTGCCGGCGCAGGCGCGGCCTCTGCCATACTGCGCGGGCAACCGCTTGCGGTCTGTCATTGTTCAAAAGAAAGGAAGTCCCGATGAAAGCTCTCTCCACCCTGGCCCTGGCCGCCGTGGTCGCCACCGCGACCCTGCCTGCCTCGGCCCAGTTCGCCAAGCCCGAAGATGCGATCAAGTACCGCCAGAGCGCGCTGAGCGTGCTGGGCACGCATTTCGGCCGCCTGGGCGCCATGGCCAACGGCAAGCTGGCTTTCGATGCCAAGGCCGCGCAGGAGAGCGCCGAGATCGTGGCCTTCATGTCCAAGCTGCCCTGGGCCGGCTTCGCGGCCGGTACCGAAGGCGGCAAGGCCAAGCCCGAGGTCTGGAAGGAGCAGGCCAAGTTCCACGACCTGTCGGACAAGATGCAGGCCGAAGTGGTCAAGCTCAATGCCGCGGCCAAGACGGGCAATCTCGACAGCCTCAAGGCCGCTTTCGGCCCGGCGGCCAACAGCTGCAAGAGCTGCCACGACAGCTTCCGCAACCGCTGATCGGCGATCGCCCACAAAAAAAACCGGCTGCACGCCGGTTTTTTTGTTGTTGCTTTCAATTCGGTAGCTGCCTGCGCTTGATAAGCCGATTCTTCAAGCTGTATTAGGCTTGAAAAGCAGGAGGGCCATGCGCTGGCAGCTATGCTTTTGAAACCGTCAGACCGTGGCGGGCTCGGCCAGCAGCTTCTCGATCAGCTTGTGCAATTCGGCAAAGTCGGGCGCACCCACGTAGCTCTTCACGATTTCGCCGCGCTTGTTGACGATGAAGGTGGAGGGTGTGAGCTGCACGTCGCCCCAGGCCTTGGCCACCTGGCCCGTGTTGTCCAGCGCGACCTTGAACGGCAGCTTGCGCGACTCGACGAAGTTCACCACATAGCTGGGCGGATCGTAGCTCATGGCCACGGCCAGGGTGTCGAAGCCCCGGTCCTTGTACTTCTGGTAGGTGTTGATGACCTCGGGCATTTCGCCCACGCAGGTGGTGCAGCTGGTGGCCCAGAAATTCACCAGCGTGACTTTGCCCTTGAAGTCGGCCGTGGTCCGCTGGCTGCCGTCGAGCAGCACGAAGGTGGACTGCGGCGCCGCCGATTGCCCGGCGCCCGAATACACCCATGCGCCGACGCCTAAGACGGCGGCAGCCAGAACGCCTGCGATCCAATGTTTGCTTGCCATAGCGATGAATTGTGCCTAAATGGTCAGCACAGTGCTGACCAGGGAAATGGGACCTCGCGCCAGACAAAAAGTTCCTTGCCTGGCACCGGCTTAGCCGCGGCAGCGCACCAGACACAGGGTGAACCCTAGGGCGGCGCGGGCGCGGCCTGCCATGTGCGCTAAGGATAATGCCTGCATGAAGATGCCGGGACGAATGTGGGGACTCATGGGCGCCGCCATAGTGGCCTTGGCGGCCTGCAGCCCCACGCTGAATTGGCGCACGGTGCAGGTGCAGGGTGCGCCGCTGCAGGCCCTGCTGCCCTGCGATGCCCAGACAGCGACACGCCCCGTGGAACTGGGGCTGGGCACGGTGCAGATGACCATGCAGGGCTGCGATGCCGACTACGCCACCTATGCGATCTCGCACTTCCTGGTGCGGCAGCCCGAGCGCGCGGCCGAAACCCTGTCGTACTGGCAGGCAGCCGTGCTGGGTCAGCTCAATCCCGCGCCGCAGGGCGAGCCCGCGCAAAGCGCCCGGCCCCTGCATGCCGCAGGCGACGGCGCCTTCCGGCCTGCGGGCGCGCTGAACCTGCCGCAATCCCTGCGCACCACCTTCGAAGGCGTGGGGCCCCAGGGCTGGAAGCTCACCGGCCATGCCGTGTGGTTTGCGAGCCTGGAGCCCGAGGGCGTGCGCGTCTACCACGCGGTCATCTATGCCGACAAGCCGCGCCCCCAGGCTGCGGACACCTTTTTTGCGGGGCTGAAGCTGCAATAGGTTTTTCCCTCTCCCACCCCGGGGCCCGGTCGGCTCTTGCCGCCGGCGCGCCATAATTTGCCATAGAACTGTGACTTCATGACCACGCGCATTCTTCTGCTCACCCACGCCCCGCTGGCGCATGCGCTGCGCGAATGCGCATTGCATGTGTTTGCCGACAGCGCCGACGACGTGCTGGCCCTGGACGTGCCCGCGCACGAGGCGCCGGAAGCCACGCTGTCCCGGGCGCGGGAGCTGCTGCATGCGCATGGCGGCCTGGACCTGCCCACGCTGGTGCTCACCGACCTGTTCGGTGCCACACCCTGCAACGTGGCGCTGCGCCTGGTGGCCCCGCTGCCCGCGCGGCTGGTGGCGGGCGTCAACCTGCCCATGCTGCTGCGCTCCATAGGCTATCGCCACGAAGCGCTGGATGCGCTGGTGGCGCGCGCCATGGTGGGCGGCAGCCAGGGGGTCATGCAAGTGGGCAACAGCACTCCACAAAACCAAAGCGCACGACCTTCCCATGATCAAGACCAACATCACCATCAGCAATAAACTGGGCCTGCACGCCCGCGCCTCGGCCAAGCTCACCAAGCTGGCCGGCAGCTTCCCCTGCGACGTATGGATGACCAAGGGCGAGCGCCGCATCAATGCCAAGAGCATCATGGGCGTGATGATGCTGGCTGCGGGCGTGGGCTCCGAAGTGGTGCTGGAAACCGACGGCGAGCAGGAGCAGCAGGCCATGGACGCCCTGGTGGCGCTGATCAACGACAAGTTCGGCGAGGGCCAGTAAGCGCGGCCGCCCGGCCGGTACGGGCAGTGCGCCCGCAGGGCCTGCGGCCCGGCAACAGACAACGCGGCAAACACAAGTACGCTTCATGCGGGGCAGGCACAGGCAGGGCACCTTTCACCGGAGGCCATGGCGGTGCATCCTGGCCGGCATGGGCTCCAACAACAAAAGGCAGTCGCTATGACATTTGCAATCCACGGCCTGGCCGTTTCCCGGGGTATTGCGATTGGGCGTGCGGTGGTCGTGGCCTCCAGTCGCATGGAGGTGGTGCACTACTTCATCCGCCCCGAGCAGATCGAATCCGAGATCGAGCGCGCGCGCTCGGCGCGCAACGCGGTCATCGACGAGTTGCGCCGCCTGCAGGAAGACATGCCCAAGGATGCGCCGGGCGAGCTCGACGCCCTGCTCGACGTGCACCTGATGCTGCTGCAGGACGAGGCGCTGGCCGAGGCCATACGCCACTGGATCTCCGACCGCCTCTACAACGCCGAGTGGGCGCTGACCACGCAGCTGGAAATCGTCTCGCGCCAGTTCGACGAGATGGACGACGAGTACCTGCGCGAGCGCAAGGCCGACCTGGAGCAGGTGGTCGAGCGCATCCTGTGGCACATGAAAGGCGCGGCCAGCCCCGTTGCCGCGCCCGTGGCCGCCAGGGCCGGCACGGGTGCGGACGGCGCGGCGGACACGCCGCTGGTGCTGGTGGCGCAGGATCTTTCGCCGGCCGACATGCTGCAGTTCAAGAGCAAGGTGTTCGCGGGCTTTGTCACCGCCGTGGGCGGCAAGACCAGCCACACGGCCATCGTCGCGCGCAGCATGGACATTCCGGCCGTGGTGGGGGCGCGCGCGGCCAGCCAGCTGATCCGCCAGGACGACTGGATCATCATCGATGGCAACGAAGGCGTGGTCATCGTCGACCCCACGCCCATGATCCTGGCCGAATACGGCTTCCGGCAGCGCCAGAGCGAACTCGAGCGCGAGCGGCTCTCGCGCCTGCGCTACACGCCTTCGATCACGCTGGACGGCCAGAAGGTCGAGCTGCTGGCCAATATCGAGCAGCCCGGCGACGGCCCGGCAGCCGTGCGGGCCGGCGCCGTGGGCGTGGGGCTGTTCCGTACCGAATTCCTGTTCATGGGGCGCAGCGGCAACCTGCCCGGCGAGGAGGAACAGTACCGCGCCTACCGCGAGGCCATCGACGGCATGCAGGGCATGCCCGTCACCATCCGCACGCTGGATGTGGGCGCCGACAAGCCGCTGGACAAGGCGCAGCCCAAGGACTACTACCTCAATCCTGCGCTGGGCCTGCGGGCCATCCGCTGGAGCCTGGCCGACACGGCCATGTTCCGCACCCAGCTGCGCGCCATTTTGCGCGCGGCGGCGCACGGGCAGATCCACCTGCTGTTTCCCATGCTGGCGCACCGCAGCGAGATCGAGCAGACCCTGGCCCAGCTGCACCAGGCGCAAGGCGAGCTCGATACACGTGGCGTGGCCTACGGCAAGGTCAAGATCGGCGCCATGATCGAGATACCGGCGGCGGCGCTGACGGTGCGTACATTCCTGCGGTATTTCGACTTCCTGTCCATCGGCACGAACGACCTGATCCAGTACACGTTGGCCATCGACCGCGCCGACGAGGCCGTGGCCCATCTGTACGATCCGCTGCATCCGGCCGTGCTGCGCCTGATTGCCGAGGTCATCGCGGCGGCCGATGCGGCGGGCAAGAGCGTCAGCGTCTGCGGCGAAATGGCCGGCGATGCCGGCATGACCCGGCTTCTGCTGGGCCTGGGGCTGCGCAGCTTTTCCATGCATCCGGCGCAGATCCTCGCGATCAAGCAGGAAATCCTGCGCGCCGATACCGGCAAGCTCAGGCCCTGGGCGCAGGCCGTCGTCAACAGCGACAGCCCGGGCGAGCTGCTGGTGCCCTGACCGCCGGCCGGCAGGGCCCTGGCGGGCCCGCAGCAGGGCGTAAGCCTTGAGCCGGAGTTCCTGTGCCGATGCTGTCTTGCAGGCCGGGTGCAATGCAGCAACGCCATGGCCGTTGCTGCGGCAGATCGGCCCACTGTATGCATGCTCCGCCGCGACGACTTGCATGGAGCCGCTTCAACCAGGCCGGGCTGGTGGCAATGCTTCCGATGCCGCGCTGCATGCCGGAGGCAACGCCCGGGAAACCGTCCGCAAACAGCCTTTTACAGATTTCTTTGGCGTCGAATTGAGAATTAATTGATATTGATTCTCATTTGATGTTAAGATCCGTTCCAGCTTGCAGCGCAACAGAACTCTGGTGGGGTCCACGCGCTGCACGGCTCAGTTTCATCGTGGGGCGACTCGTCAGGCCGGTTCAGCCTGCAGTCGTTTTTGCCAGCCAGCGGTTTGCCGGTTAGCCAGGCTTTTTTTTGCGACGGAACAGGAGCAGCATGCTTTGCATAGCGGCTGACGCTGGAACTGCAAGGCGTTCAGGGCATAAATGATTCAGGATGACGGCAGGGCCTGCGCAAGCAGCTCTGCTTTTTTATTGCCTTCGCTGGCTTGCCCATGAAAAAGCCCGCGGCAGCGGGCTTGGTGTGCGGGGCGCTGGGCGCAATCAGACGCCGGCGGCATGCGCCTGCTGGTCCGCGTGGTAGCTGGAGCGCACCATGGCGCCCACGGCGGCGTGCGTGAAGCCCATCTTGTAGGCTTCTTCCTCGAACATCTTGAACGTGTCCGGGTGCACATAGCGGCGCACGGGCAGGTGGCTGTTGGTGGGGGCCAGGTACTGGCCGATGGTCAGCATGTCGATGTCGTGCGCGCGCATGTCGCGCATCACCTGCAGGATTTCCTCGTCGGTCTCGCCCAGGCCCACCATCAGGCCGCTCTTGGTCGGCACGCCGGGGTGCAGCGCCTTGAACTTCTTGAGCAGGTTCAGCGAGAACTGGTAGTCCGAGCCGGGGCGCGCTTCCTTGTACAGGCGCGGAATCGTCTCGAGGTTGTGGTTCATCACATCGGGCGGCGCGGCCTTGAGGATCTCGAGCGCGCGGTCGTCGCGGCCGCGGAAGTCGGGCACCAGGATCTCGATCTGTGTCTGGGGCGACAGCTCGCGGATGTTCCTGATGCACTCCACGAAGTGGCCCGAGCCGCCGTCGCGCAGGTCATCGCGGTCCACGCTGGTGATCACCACATATTTCAGGCGCAGCTGGGCGATGGTCTTGGCCAGGTTCAGCGGCTCGTCCGCGTCCAGCGGATCGGGGCGGCCGTGGCCCACGTCGCAGAACGGGCAGCGGCGCGTGCACTTGTCGCCCATGATCATGAAGGTGGCCGTGCCCTTGCCGAAGCATTCGCCGATGTTGGGGCAGGAGGCTTCCTCGCAGACCGTGTGCAGCTTGTTCTCGCGCAGGATGTCCTTGATCTCGTAGAAGCGCGTGGTGGGCGATCCTGCCTTCACGCGGATCCACTCCGGCTTCTTCAGCACCTCGGCCTGCTCCACCTTCACGGGAATGCGCGAGAGCTTGGCCGCCGCCTTCTGCTTGGCCAGCGGGTTGTAATCGGCTTGGGACTGCGCTTCGCGCACGACTTCATTGGTACTCATGATTTCTCGCTTCAATCTTTCAATGCGCTTTGCGCGACCCACGACGCACGAAACCGGCAAAGCCTGAGCCCGGAGGCGCCGGGCAAGGAGCGCCCCGCAGCGATGGGCTGCCCCCTCAAGAGGAAGCTGCGTAGCGGCTCAGGGCCCTGCCAATTTCATGGGGAGAGCCGCGCTTGCAGCTGTCGGCCGAGCACATGCGCGGCCTCGTCCCAGGTTGTCTGTACGCCGATTGTAGAAAGATCCACCGTTTCCAGTCCTGCGTATCCGCAAGGATTGATTCGCGAATAGGGTTCCAAATCCATGCAGACATTGAGGGCCACTCCGTGGTAGGTGCAATGGCGGCTGACCTTGATGCCCAGCGCCGCGATCTTGCCCAGGCCCTCGAAATGCGGCTCGGGCGCGGCGCTGCCGGGCTCCCGGTGCTGCGGGCGCTGCTCCAGCACGGCGTGGCTGCGCGGATCGGCCAGGCGCACATAGATGCCGGGCGCGCCGGCCACGCGATGCCCCGTCACGCCGAAATACTCGAGCGTGCGGATCACGGCATCCTCGAGGCGGTACACGTATTCCTTGACGAAATAGCCCATGCGCTGCAGGTCCAGCAGCGGATAGGCCACGACCTGCCCGGGGCCGTGGTAGGTGACCTGGCCGCCGCGGTTGGTGGCCACCACGGGAATGTCGCCCGGACTCAGCACATGATCGCTTTTGCCTGCCAGCCCTTGCGTGAAGTGCGGTGAGTGCTCGCAAACCCATAGCTCGTCGCGCGTGCCGGCATCGCGCGTGCGCGTGAACTCCTGCATGGCCGCCACGGTGGCTTCGTAGCCCGTGCGGCCCAGGATGCGCAGATCCATGGGCGCGGCGATCGCCTGCGCCATGGCCGCAGCGCTCACAGCACCACCTTGACCATGGGGTGCGAGGTAAAGGCGCGGTACAGATTGTCCAGCTGTTCGCGGCTGGTGGCCGTCACGGTCACTGTCACGCCCAGGTACTTGCCGGTGCTGCTGGGTCGCAGTTCCACCGTGCTGGCGTCGAAGCCGGGGTCGAACTGCTCGGCGATCTTGGTGATCTCGTGCACCAGGTGCTCGTTGTGCTCGCCCATCACCTTGATGGGGAACTGGGATGGATATTCGATCAGCGAGTCCTTGCGCGGATCTTCCGCCGCCTCGGATGCGGCTGTCGGAGAGGTGGGAGGGGTGGTGTCGCTCATATAAATGTCCCTGGAGATGATGCTTTGGTAACTATGGCAGCCCGTGAGCCGGCCTGCCATGCGGAGCCCGGCTGGCACCGGATGGCAAGGCATAGGCTGCCGCCGATTGTGCGCTCTGCGCAGACTGCCTGGGCGTGTGCCGCGAGGGTTGTCCGGCCGGTTGTGCGCAGCGCGGAAATGCAAAAACCCTCGGTGGCTGCGGGCATTTCCGGGCAATGGCAGTTGCACTTGGTCCACACTTGCGGCGCTATCCAGGGCGGAACCTGCCACTGTTGGCAGGGTGCGACATGTACTTGTGGCCTAAAGACCTTTTACGCACGGCAGTGACAACCCCTAGCGTTAATCAGGGGGTTTTTACTTATAATCAGAGGCTTTGTAAAAAAGTCTTGTCCGGTTTCTGTCAGCTTGGTGGCGCCCAATAAGCATGAAAAACATTGCCGCCGAAACACAGGATGAGGATGAAGTCGAAGACTTCAAGCCCCTTTCCGCGCAAGAGGCACAGGCTTGGCGCCTGCGCTTTCCGCAGGTGTCCGTATGGCGCATTGTCGCGGTGCAGGCCCTGGTGGGGCTGGCGGTGGCGCTGCTGGCCTGGGGGGTGACAGGGCGTGCGGTTGTGGGCTGGTCGGCCGGTTATGGTGCCTTGGCTGTCGTGCTGCCCGCGGCGCTGTTTGCAAGAGGCGTGGCACGCCAGCGGCCGGGAGGCGTCGGGGCGGCCATGGTGGGAATTTTCGGATGGGAATTGGTCAAGCTGGTGCTGTGCATCGCCATGTTGGCGGCTGCGCCCAGGCTGATTCCCGGCCTGAGCTGGCTGGCGCTGCTGACCGGCTTGATTGTTGTGATGAAAACGTATTGGATCGCGCTTCTGGTGCGGTCCGGTGTCCAAAAAACCGATTGATATTTGAGAGAAGTTGACCGATGGCCGCAGAAGCGCACGCACCAACTGCAAGTGAATACATCGTTCACCACTTGCAACACCTCCAGAACATCAAGCAGAAGTCCATCGTGGACTTCTCCGTGATCAACATGGACTCGATCGCCGTCAGCGTCATCCTGGGTCTGCTGGGTCTGTTCGTCATGTGGCTGGCTGCGCGCAAGGCCACTTCCGGCGTTCCCGGTCGCTTCCAGGCCGCCGTGGAAATGCTGGTCGAGATGGTGGACAACCAGGCCAAGGCCAACATCCACAACGCCCAGTCGCGCAAGTTCATCGCTCCGCTGGCCCTGACCGTGTTCGTCTGGATCTTCCTGATGAATGCCATGGACATGCTGCCCGTGGATCTGCTGCCCGTGCTGTGGCAGCACGGCACCGGCGACCACCACGCCTATCTGCGCGTCGTGCCCACGGCCGACCTGTCCACCACGCTGGGCCTGTCCTGCGGCGTGCTGGTGCTGTGCCTGATCTACTCCGTCAAGATCAAGGGTGCAGGCGGCTGGGCGCATGAGCTGGTGACTGCTCCGTTCGGCACCTCCAAGAATCCGATTTTTGCTGTGATCCTGGGTGTCGTGAACCTGGCGATGCAGATCATTGAATACGTTGCCAAGACGGTTTCGCACGGCATGCGACTGTTCGGCAACATGTACGCTGGTGAGTTGGTGTTCATGCTGATTGCCCTGATGGGTGGCGCAGCGGCTATGTCGCTCTCTGGTGTGTTGCTCCCCGTGGGGCACATCATTGCGGGCTCTATCTGGGCGATCTTCCACATTCTGATCATCACCCTGCAGGCCTTCATTTTCATGATGCTGACGCTGATTTACCTCGGCCAGGCACATGAAGCTCACTGACCTTTCCTTTTCAACCTTTCAACCTTCCCTTCATCTCTAGGAGTCATCATGGAAAACGTTCTCGGTCTCGTCGCTCTGGCTTGTGGTCTGATTGTTGGTCTGGGCGCTATCGGCGCTTCGATCGGTATCGCGCTGATGGGTGGCAAGTTCCTGGAATCCTCGGCTCGCCAGCCTGAGCTGATCAACGAACTGCAAACCAAGATGTTCATCTTGGCCGGTCTGATCGACGCCGCCTTCCTGATCGGCGTGGCCATCGCCCTGCTGTTCGCTTTCGCCAACCCCTTCCAACTGGTGGCCTAAGCTCCGATCAACGCCCTAAATAGAAAGGTGTTGCCGTGAGTATTAACGCGACCCTGTTCGTTCAGCTCGTTGTCTTCCTGATCCTGGCGCTGTTCACGATGAAGTTCGTGTGGCCCCCGATCGCGAAGGCACTGGATGAGCGAGCCCAGAAAATCGCCGATGGCCTCGCTGCTGCCGACAAGGCCAAGTCTGAACTGACCGCTGTGAACAAGCGCGTCGAGCAGGAGTTGTCCGCTACGCGCAACGAGACAGCATCGCGGCTTGCGGACGCCGAACGCCGTGCCCAGGCCATCATCGAAGAGGCCAAGGCCCGTGCAACCGAAGAGGGCAACAAGATTGTTGCTGCTGCCCGCGCCGAAGCCGAGCAGCAGACAATCGCCGCCCGCGAAGCCCTGCGCGAGCAAGTGGCTGTGCTGGCCGTCAAGGGTGCCGAGCAGATTCTCCGCAAGGAAGTCAATGCCGGCGTCCACGCCGACCTGCTGAACCGCCTGAAGACCGAGCTGTAAGGAAGAGCAAAATGGCAGAACTCGCCACCATTGCCCGCCCTTACGCCGATGCGCTGTTCAAGGCCAGCACCGAGCAAGGTGCTGACCTGTCCAGCACTGTCGCCTGGGCGGAGGAATTGGCGGCGATTGCCGCCAACCCGCAACTGAGCCAACTGGCCGACGATCCCAACGTCACGCACGAGCAGCTGTTCGGCGTGATCACGGGCGTGGCCGGTTCGGCGTTGCCGGATGTCGCGCGCAATTTCCTGCGCGTCATCATTGAAAACGGCCGTCTGGCAGCCCTGCCGGAGATGGCTGCGCAACTGCGCGGCCTCGTCAACCGTGCTTCCGGCTCCTCGGACGCTGTCGTGCAAAGCGCATTCCCGATTGATGCCGCAGCTCTGGCCGAGCTGGGCGTCTCGCTGGAAAAGCGTTTCGGCCGCAAGCTGAACCTGACGGTTGAGCAAGATCAGTCCCTGATCGGTGGCATTCGCGTCGTGGTGGGTGACGAAGTGCTGGACACCTCCGTCAAGGCCCGCCTGGAACAAATGAAAGCGGCCCTCACCGCGTAATGCGCGCTTGAGGTCTCGGCTAAACACAAGAAAGAAGGAAAGAGTCATGCAACTCAATCCCGCAGAAATTTCTGAATTGATCAAGAGCCGCATCGAAGGGCTGGCTGCTAGCACTGACGTCCGCAACCAGGGCACCGTGGTCTCCGTGACCGACGGTATCGTGCGCGTGCACGGCCTGTCGGACGTGATGGCTGGCGAAATGCTGGAATTCCCCGCAGGCGCCGACGGCCAAGCCTCCTTCGGCCTGGCTCTGAACCTGGAACGCGACTCCGTGGGTGCCGTGATTCTGGGTGCTTACGAGCACATCAAGGAAGGCGACATCGTCAAGTGCACGGGCCGCATTCTGGAAGTGCCCGTGGGCCCCGAGCTGGTCGGCCGCGTGGTGAACGCCCTGGGTCAGCCCATCGACGGCAAGGGCCCGATCAACGCCAAGATGACCGACGTGATCGAGAAGGTCGCTCCCGGCGTGATCGCCCGCCAGTCCGTGGACCAGCCTCTGCAGACCGGTATCAAGTCCATCGACTCCATGGTGCCCGTGGGCCGTGGCCAGCGCGAGCTGATCATCGGCGACCGCCAGACCGGCAAGACGGCCGTGGCCATCGACGCCATCATCAACCAGAAGGGCCAGGGCGTTACCTGCATCTACGTGGCCATCGGTCAGAAGGCTTCGTCGATCAAGAACGTGGTGCGCGCCCTGGAGCAGTCCGGCGCGATGGAATACACCATCGTCGTGGCGGCCACCGCTTCCGAATCCGCTGCCATGCAGTACGTGTCGGCCTACTCGGGCTGCACGATGGGCGAATACTTCCGCGACCGCGGCCAGGATGCCCTGATTGTCTATGACGACCTGTCCAAGCAGGCCGTGGCCTACCGCCAGGTTTCGCTGCTGCTGCGCCGTCCCCCGGGCCGCGAAGCCTTCCCTGGCGACGTGTTCTATCTCCACAGCCGTCTGCTCGAGCGCGCCGCTCGCGTGAATGCCGACTACGTCGAAGCCTTCACCAAGGGCGAAGTCAAGGGCAAGACCGGCTCGCTGACAGCTCTGCCCATCATCGAAACTCAGGCTGGCGACGTGTCCGCCTTCGTTCCCACGAACGTGATTTCGATTACCGACGGCCAGATCTTCCTGGAAACCAACCTGTTCAACGCCGGTATCCGCCCCGCCATCAACGCCGGTATCTCGGTGTCGCGCGTCGGCGGCTCGGCCCAGACCAAGCTGATCAAGGGCCTGTCCGGCGGTATCCGTACCGACCTGGCGCAGTACCGTGAACTGGCTGCGTTCGCGCAGTTCGCTTCCGATCTGGACGATGCAACCCGCAAGCAGCTGGACCGCGGTGCCCGCGTGACCGAACTGCTCAAGCAGGCCCAGTACTCGCCCCTGAGCACTGCCTTGATGGCCGTGTCGCTGTTCGCAGTGAACAAGGGCTTCATGGACGACATCGAAGTCAAGCAAGTGCTTCCCTTCGAAGCCGGCCTGCACCAGTTCCTGAAGACCAGCCACGCTGCGCTGCTGGACCGCCTGAACCAAAACCGTGCTTTCGACAAGGAAGGCAAGGACGAAGCCGAATTGACCGCTGCCATCGCTGCGTTCAAGAAGTCGTTCGCTTAAACCGGACGAGGAGCCAACATGGCAGCAGGTAAGGAAATACGCGGCAAGATCAAATCGGTGGAAAACACCAAGAAGATCACCAAAGCCATGGAAATGGTGGCTGCATCCAAGATGCGCAAGGCGCAGGACCGGATGCTGGCTGCCCGCCCCTACAGCGAAAAAATCCGCAACATTGCCGCCAACCTTGGTCAAGCCAACCCCGAGTACGTGCATCCGTTCATGCAGGTGAACGATGCCAAGAAGGCCGGCGTCATCGTGGTGACGACGGACAAGGGGCTGTGCGGCGGCATGAACACGAACGTGTTGCGTGTCGTCACGACCAAGCTGCGCGAAATGCAGGATGCGGGTGTTTCGACGGAGGCAGTGGCCATCGGTGGCAAGGGACTGGGTTTCTTGAACCGTGTTGGCGCCAAGGTCGTCTCCCATGCCACAGGCCTGGGCGACACGCCTCATCTCGACAAGCTCATCGGGCCTGTCAAGGTGCTGCTGGACCAATATGCCGAAGGCAAGCTGAGCAAGGTGTACGTGGCGTACACCAAGTTCATCAACACCATGAAGCAGGAATCGGTGGTGGAGCAGCTGCTCCCCCTGTCGTCCGAAAAATTGCAAGCCGAGAAGACGGGTGCATCCTGGGAATACATCTACGAGCCCGACGCCCAGAGCGTCATCGACGAGCTGCTGGTTCGTTACGTGGAATCCCTCGTGTACCAGGCTGTTGCGGAAAACATGGCGTCCGAGCAATCGGCGCGCATGGTGGCCATGAAGGCCGCCACCGACAACGCCGGCAACGTCATCAGCGAGTTGAAGCTGGTCTACAACAAGACGCGCCAGGCAGCGATCACGACCGAACTGTCGGAAATCGTGGCAGGTGCCGCCGCTGTGTAAACGGCTTTAACAGACAAACAGATTGGAGCAAAGAATGGCTCAAGTACAAGGCAAGATTGTTCAATGTATCGGCGCCGTGGTGGACGTGGAGTTTCCCCATGGCCAGGTGCCCAAGGTGTATGACGCCTTGAAGCTCGAAGGCTCGGCCCTGACCCTGGAAGTCCAGCAGCAGCTGGGCGACGGCGTGGTGCGTACCATTGCCCTGGGTTCTTCGGACGGCCTCAAGCGTGGCCTGATGGTCACCAACACCGGCAACCCCATCACCGTGCCCGTGGGCAAGGCCACCCTGGGCCGCATCATGGACGTGCTGGGCAACCCCATCGACGAGCGCGGTCCCGTGGACCAGACGCTGACGGCTGCCATCCACCGCAAGGCTCCCGCATACGACGAACTGTCGCCTTCGCAGGAACTGCTGGAAACCGGCATCAAGGTGATCGACCTGGTCTGCCCGTTCGCCAAGGGCGGCAAGGTGGGCCTGTTCGGCGGCGCCGGCGTGGGCAAGACCGTGAACATGATGGAGCTCATCAACAACATCGCCAAGGCCCACAGCGGTCTGTCGGTGTTCGCCGGTGTGGGCGAGCGTACCCGTGAAGGCAACGACTTCTATCACGAAATGTCGGACGCCGGCGTGGTGAACCAGGAGTCGCTGAACGACTCCAAGGTGGCCATGGTCTACGGCCAGATGAACGAGCCCCCAGGCAACCGTCTGCGCGTGGCGCTGACCGGCCTGACCATGGCCGAAGCGTTCCGTGACGAAGGCAAGGACGTGCTGTTCTTCGTGGACAACATCTACCGCTACACGCTGGCCGGTACCGAAGTGTCCGCTCTGCTGGGCCGCATGCCTTCCGCCGTGGGCTACCAGCCCACGCTGGCCGAGGAAATGGGCCGTCTGCAAGAGCGTATCACCTCGACCAAGGTGGGCTCCATCACCTCGATCCAGGCCGTTTACGTGCCTGCCGACGACTTGACCGACCCCTCGCCCGCCACGACCTTCGCCCACCTGGACTCCACCGTGGTGCTGTCGCGTGACATCGCTTCGCTGGGTATCTACCCCGCCGTGGACCCGCTGGACTCCACCAGCCGCCAGCTGGACCCCCAGGTGGTCGGCGAAGAGCACTACTCCGTGGCCCGCGCCGTGCAAGGCACGCTGCAGCGCTACAAGGAACTGCGCGACATCATTGCCATCCTGGGCATGGACGAACTGGCTCCCGAAGACAAGCTGGTGGTGGCCCGCGCCCGCAAGATGCAGCGTTTCCTGTCGCAGCCCTTCCACGTGGCCGAAGTGTTCACCGGCGCGCCCGGCAAGTACGTGCCCCTGGCCGAAACCATCCGCGGTTTCAAGATGATTGCCAACGGCGAGTGCGACCACCTGCCCGAGCAAGCCTTCTACATGGTTGGCACCATCGACGAAGCCTTCGAGAAGGCCAAGAAGCTGGCGGCCTAACCAAGGCTCCCCCTGAGCGGCTGCGCCGCTTCCCCCTCTGTAGAGGGGGACGACGCTCTCGCTGCGGGGCGGCCCTTGCTTAGCGTCCCTGAGCTGGGCCATGCCTTTTTTAGGAATCAGCCCTTAACCTTTTCTGAGGAGCAAAGATGAACACCATCCACGTTGATGTGGTCAGTGCCGAAGAGTCCATCTTCTCCGGTGAAGCGCGCTTTGTTGCCCTGCCCGGTGAAGCCGGCGAGCTGGGCATCTATCCCCGCCACACGCCACTGATCACGCGCATCAAGCCCGGTTCGGTGCGCATCGAATTGCCCGATGGCAGCGAAGAGTTCGTCTTCGTGGCCGGTGGCATCCTCGAAGTGCAACCCAACTGCGTGACCGTGCTGTCCGACACCGCCATCCGCGGTGCCGATCTGGACGCCGAAAAGGCTGAGCGCGCCAAGGCGGAAGCCGAGGAAGCGCTGAAGAACGCCAAGAGCGAGATCGACCTCGCGCGTGCGCAATCCGAGCTGGCCATCATGGCCGCCCAGATCGCCGCGCTGCGCAAGTTCCGCCAGAAGCGTTGACCGGCCCGTGCCGGGCCGGGGCCCGGCACGCCGACACGAAAAAGCCGCCATTGCTGGCGGCTTTTTTCATGCCTGTTCGGTTTTCAGGAGCTGTATACGCCTGATCTGCCATGGTTTGAGGGCTGCAGGCCTCTCAAGACGCGGAGGGCAGGGCGACGGCAGCTCATCAAACCATAGCAACCCGGCCGTTCAATTGCAGCTGGCCTGGTAGGCGTAGACCACCGAGTTGTCCTGGGGGTCCACGTGGCGGGACTTGCGGATGACGGCCTTGCCCGGGTCGTCGCACAGCGCGCGCACCTGCGCCTCGCACTTCTTGGGGTCGTCCTGCTTGAGCTTGCAGCTGAGCACATAGTCGTACTCCTGCGGCGTTTCGGCGCCGCGCGGGCTGATCGAGGAGCAAGCGCTCAGTGCCAGGGCGGCGCTGACGACGGCGAGGGAAAACAGGGTTTTCTTCATGCTTGGTCTTTCGTTGGGAAATGTTTTTTCGGAATGCCGTGACGCTAACACAGAGTGCCCTGCTGTTGGCTTTTTCCGGCGCAGGACAGGCGCGCATTCTGCGGCATGTACAGGCACATTTGCATGCGCGTGTCGGTCTGCCGGCCTGGGCCGGTTTGCGACAATGCCGGGCTTTGAACCCTTTGTGGAGCAGCACAGCATGCGGTTTGCCGGCACCCTGGCGCAATGGAACGACGAGCGCGGCTTCGGCTGGATAGAGGCCGACGGCGGCGAGCGCGTGTTCGTGCACATCAGCGCGTTCGAGCCGCGCCCGCCGGCCGGCCATCGCCCGCGCGTGGGCCAGCGCCTGCAGTTTGGCGTGGGCATGGAGCAGGGCAGAAAGCGCGCCGAGCAAGTGGCTTGGCGCGGGAGCGGGGCGATGGTTGCGGCGATGCCGCACAGGCCGGATCCGGCCGGCCGCCACCAGGCCGCTGCGCAGCGCGGCGGCTGGCATCTGCCGGCGCGCCTGGGCTACGGTGCGCTGTGCGCCTGGCTGGCGGCATTGCTGGCCGTGAACCGGGCCTGGGGTGTGCCGCCGCTGCTGTGGCTGGTCTATGCAGCGCTTGGCGCCTTCATCTTCATGGCCTATTGGCGCGACAAATCGGCGGCGCGGCAGGGCCGCTGGCGTACCCCTGAAAGCACTTTGCAGCTATTGGCGCTGCTGGGCGGCTGGCCGGGTGCAGTGCTGGCCCAGCAATGGCTGCGCCACAAGTCGAGCAAGGCCAGCTTTCAGGCCACGTTCTGGCTGATGGCCGCGCTCCACGTTGCGGCCGTGCTGTGGCTGTGCTCGCCGGCTGGCCGGCAACTGCTGCGCTGAGCCTGGGATTGTCAAAGTAGTAGCGTCTGGCGCTTGCCCTCTATAGGGTTTGAGGCTTGTTTGCCTGAAATCCGAGGACCATGGCGAGGTGGCAGCCATCCATACGGTAGCTGCCATGCCACGCATGCGAAGGCATGCGGCCTTACTGCGCCTTGCCGGGCAGATGCCGCTCGACCACGGGTGCATCGGGCAGGCCTGCATGGCCGCTTGAAGGCGCAGTGCCCGGCCGGCTGGGGAAGTGCGTTTCGAGCTGGCGGCTCACGCGCTCCAGCGCCGACATCAGCCCGATGTGGAAATGTCCGCCCTTGAAGGCCGACTGCATGTCGCTGATGAGCGTCTGCCACTGCTCATCGCTCATGGTGCGGTGCAGCGCGCGGTCGGCCACGATTTCGATGGCATGGTCGGCCAGCAGCAGGTAGATCAGCACGCCGTTGTTGTGCTCGGTATCCCAGACGCGCAGCTTGCCGAACATGGACAGTGCGCGCTGGCGGGCCGTGGCGTCGTGCCAGATATAGCTGAACGGCAGCCCGGCCTCCACGCAGATGCGTACCTGGCCGGTGTGGCGCAGCTCGCTGTGCGCGATCAGCGTCTCCAGCTCCTGCAGCGTATGCGGCGGCAGGGCCTTGCGCAGATGCATCTCGGTCCAGCGGTGCCGCACCAGCCGTGCCAGTCGATGGAAAACATGGGTCATGTCACCAGTCTCCCGAAGCGCCGCCGCCGCCAAAGCTGCCCCCGCCGCCCGAGCTGAAGCCGCCGCCGCCCGAAGAGCTCCAGCCGCCGCCACTGCTGCCGCTGCTCCAGCCCCCCGAACTGCCGCTGCTGATGTAGGGGCCGCCGCCGATGCGCGACAGATTGGACAGCAGGGTGATGAGCAGGCCGAAGAAGGCCGCCATGCCGGCAATCAGCAGGCTGCTGGTGACGAAGAAAGCCGCCGCGCCGGCCAGGCCTGCGACTACCAGCGAGCCCAGCCCGCGCCCGAAGATGGAGCGCGCCAGCGCAATCGCCAGCGGGAAGCCGAAGAACAGCAGCGGCAGCAGAAAGTCGGCATAGTCGCCCATCGAGCGGGCCGGGGCGGCAGAGCGCGGCGCGGGCGCCGGCAGCTCCTCGCCGCGGATCAGCAGGGACAGCTGATCGATGGCGGCCGACAGGCCGCCCGCATAGTCGTCCTGGCGAAAGCGCGGCTTCATGGCCTGGTCGATGATCTGCGCAGCCTTGATGTCGGGAACCGCACCCTCCAGGCGCCGCGCCACTTCGATGCGCATGCGCCGGTCGTCCTTGGCCACGACGATGAGCAGGCCGTCGCCGATGTCGCGGCGGCCGATCTTCCAGTCCTGGGCCACGCGATTGGCATAGGCGGCAATGTCCTCGGGCGCCGTGGTCGGCACCATGAGCACCACGACCTGGGCGCCCGTGACGTCCTCCAGCGCCTTGAGCTGCTGCGACAGCCGCTGTTGCGCATCGGCGCCCAGCGTATGCGTCTGGTCGATCACGCGGCCTGCCAATGCGGGCACGGGCAGGCGCTGCGTGCCCGCGGTCTGCGCCTGGACGGGCAGCAGCCACAGCCAGGCCAGCAGCAGGGCGGCCAGGGCTCTCCAGAGGGGCAGGGGCGGCATGGTCAGGCAGCGGCCGTGTTGCGCGCTCAGGGCTTGGCCGGCTGGGCGGGGGCGGAGAAGTCCACCTTGGGCGGCTGGGAGATCTGTGCCTCGTTCTGCACGGTGAAGTTGGGCTTGACCGCGTAGCCGAAGACCTTGGCCGTGATGTTGGTCGGGAAGCTGCGCGCCAGCACGTTGTAGGCCTGCACGGTGCCGATGTAGTCGTTGCGCGCCACGGTGATGCGGTTTTCCGTGCCCTCGAGCGTCACGCGCAGGTCGCGGAAGGCCTGGTTGGCCTGCAGCTGCGGATAGCGCTCGGACACTGCCATCAGGCGCGACAGCGCGCTGGAGAGCTCACCCTGGGCCTGCTGGAACTTGTTGAAGGCCTCGGGGTTGTTGATCAGCTCGGGCGTGGCCTGGATGGTGGTGGCCTTGGCGCGCGCCTCGATCACCCGGGTCAGCGTGTCCTGCTCGAAGCTGGCTTCGCCCTTGACCGTGGCCACGATGTTGGGTACCAGATCGGCGCGGCGCTGGTATTGGTTGAGCACCTCGCTCCAGGCTGCCTTGGATTTCTCGTCCAGGCGCTGGAAGTCGTTGTAGCCGCAGCCGGTCAGGGAGAGCAGCGACGCAGCCGTCGCGAACCAGAGGAGCCAGCGTTTCATGGGAGCTTCTTTCCTGCGCGATAAGAGGATTGGAACGATAGCACATCGTTTTTGCGCGGATTTGGCGGCGGCAGCTGTGCTTGGAGTGGGAGAAAACGCACAATGCGCAAAAACGCTTCTGCACTGCCCCAGCCTTCCCGACTCCCCTGTCCATGACCACCGTGAACCCACTGCAAGCGCTGCGCGCCGCACAGCGCCCGGCTCCCCGGGCCGCCGCATTGCCGCGGCTGCTGCTGGCCGGGGCGACCGGAGCGCTGGGCAACGAGGTGCTCAACCGGCTGGCGGGCGGCCAGCGTTATGCGCCGGTGCAGGTGCTGGCCCGCGAGCCCTATGCCGCAGCCATGCGCGGCGTGCAGCTGCAGCAGGTCCCGCCGGCCGAGCCTGCGCAATGGCCGGCGCTTGCAATGCACATGCCTGCCGAGGTCGGCGTGGTCATGTTCGAGCCCCCGCGCACTTTCCACCAGCGTGAGCGCGCACTCTGGACGCCCGAGCCGCAGCAGCTCAAGGCCCTGGCGCAATGGATGCGCGGCTGCGGTGTGAAGACGCTGGCCGTGGTGCTGCCGCACGACATGGGCAGCCTGCCCCAGGCCATCAAGCGCGGCCTGGCCACTCTGGACGAGCAGGCCGTGGCGG
Organism: Comamonas sp. w2-DMI; assembly: GCF_040187735.1. Lineage (NCBI taxonomy): Bacteria > Pseudomonadati > Pseudomonadota > Betaproteobacteria > Burkholderiales > Comamonadaceae > Comamonas > Comamonas sp. w2-DMI. Next base: position 27,182 of record NZ_JBANEL010000033.1, read on the forward strand.
CCCTGGGCTTCGAGCGGTTGATCTTCGTGCGCTCGGCGCGCGCGGCGCAGCGGGCCACCCCCCGGCACTGGCTGCAGCGGGTGGCGCGCATGATGTTCTCGGCGCTGAGCTATATGGTGCCGGACCAGGAGCGGCCGGTGAGGCCCCTGCATGTCGCGCGGCTGGTGGATGCCGCGTTGCAGAAGGCGCCGCCCGGCATCCATGTGGCGGCGCCCGAGCTGGTCTGGCGCGCGGCGCAGCGCGACGGCCTGGATGCGGCACTCCAGGCCTGGCTGGAGTAGCGGCAATGCAGGATTTCCGTGCGCCCTGGTGGCAGCCCGGCGGCCATGTGCAGACCATCTGGTCGGCCCTGTATGCCCGCAGGCAGCAGCACCGCCATGCCGTGCGCTGGCAGCGCCGGCGCTGGGAGACGCCCGACGGCGATTTCATCGATCTGGACTTTTCCCTGCCCATGGCCTTGCCGCAGGCGCCGACGCTGGTGCTGTTCCATGGCCTGGAGGGGTCTTCGGCCAGCCACTATGCGGTGGCGCTGGCCCAGGTCTGCGCAGATCGGGGCTGGCAGCTGGTGGTGCCGCATTTCCGGGGCTGCAGCGGCGAGCCCAACCGCCTGCCGCGCGCCTACCATTCGGGCGATGCCGAGGAGCTGGACTGGATTTTGCGCCGCCTGCGTCATGGCAGCGGCGGCGATCTGCTGGCCATGGGCGTGTCGCTGGGCGGCAATGCGCTGGCACTGTGGGCCGGCCGGCAACGGGAAGCAGCGCGGGAGGTGGTGCGAGCCGCCGCCGTGGTCTGCGCGCCGCTGGACCTGGTGGCCGCGGGCAGACAACTGGGGCAGGGCCTGAACCGCCGGATCTACACGCGCATGTTCCTGCGCACGCTGGTGCCCAAGGCGCTGGCCAAGTGGGAGCGGTCGCCGGGCCTGTTCGACCGTGATGCCCTGCTGCGTGCCCGCGATCTGCATGCCTTCGACGACATCTTCACCGGGCCGGTGCACGGCTTTGCGGACGCCGACGACTATTGGCGCCGCGCCTCGGCCAAGCCATGGCTCGGTCAGGTGGCCGTGCCGCTGTTGCTGCTCAATGCGCGCAACGATCCCTTCGTGCCCGCGGCCAGCCTGCCGACACGCGCGCAGGTCAGCCCGGCCGTACAGTTATGGCAGCCCCGGCATGGCGGCCATGTGGGTTTTTCCAGCGGCGCCTGGCCCGCCCATGTGCTGGCCATGCCGCGGGCCGTGACCGCCTGGCTGGCCCAGTGGCTGGCGCCGGCGCAGGACATCAAGGAGTAGAGCAATGGATGACATCGTCAGGCAGGCCATGGCCAAGTGGCCCCATGTGCCGGCATGCTACGGCTGGCTGGGCCTGGACGCGCGCGGCCAGTGGTGGCTGCGCGATGCCGAGGCCCAGGCCTGCGGAGGCTTTGCCAGTGGCCGCGCAGGCGCCCGGGGCACGCTGCTGCGCCATGAGAAGCTGATCGACTTCATCGGCCGCAACTACGACGCCGACGCACGCGGCTGCTGGTATTTCCAGAACGGGCCGCAGCGCGTCTTCGTGGAACTGGAGGCAGCGCCCTGGGTATGGCGGCTGCGCTGCACCGAGGCGCAGCTGGAGCTCACGGCCCATACCGGCGCGCTGCTGGCGGCAGCGGACGTGCAGCAGGCCGTGCTGGACGACCAGGGCCATCTGTATCTGCTGCTGCCGCGGGGCCTGGGCCTGGTGCACTCGCAGGACATGGACGATGCGGCCCGGGCGCTGGAGCGCGGCTGGCTTGCCGAGCCCGAGGAATTGCCCCGCAGCGTGCTGGCGGAGCGCTTTGGCTACCGGCAAAGCCCGCAGGCGTTGGAGGCAGGCGGTTGAGATGCTTCTGGATAGATAGCTGTCAGCGCTTGCTGCATGGGCGCTGGAGCATGATTTGACAATGAAAAAACCGGCCGCAGCCGGTTGGGAAGATGGTGTGGGACAGGCCTATTTGGCGTTGTCCACCATGTACTGGATGGCGGCCTTGAAGTCGGCATCGGAGGCGCTGGAGCCACCCTTGGGAGGCATGGCGCCAATGCCTTGCGTGGCCTTTTGCACCATGGTGTCCATGCCCTGGGCAATGAACGGTGCCCAGGCCGCCTTGTCGCCGAACTTGGGCGCACCTGCCACGCCGCTGCCGTGGCAGGCCACGCAGGTCGTGTTGTAGAGATCCTTGCCGGCACTGGAGGCCGCTGCGGGCGCAGCCGGCGCTGCGGCTGCAGGAGCTGGCGCAGCGGCATTCTCTGCCGGGGCCGGAGCGGCCGCAGGCGCCGGTGCAGGCGCTGCCGCCGCGTCGGTCGGCGCCGCGGCCATACCGCCCGCCGGGGCGCTGGGTTCGGGGAAGCTGGCGCCTGCGGCATTGGCCATGTAGACCACGCCCCGGGCGATTTCCGTGTCGTTGAACTCGCCGCCGCCCTGGGCAGCCATGGCGCCCTTGCCGGCCAGGGCGGAGTGGACCAGCGTGTCCAGGCCCTGCTTGATGCGCGGACCCCAGGCCGCCGCGTCCTGGAACTTGGGTGCACCGGCGGCGCCGGTGGCGTGGCAGGCCGAGCACTGGGCCTTGAAGACTTCCTCGCCGCTGCGCAGCGGGCGGTTGGCATCGCGGATCTCGATGGAGCCCACCTTCTGCAGGCGCACGGCCTTGGCCCGCTCGGCCTGGCTGGAGCCGGCACCCGTGGTGTCGGATGCGGTCACGAACTTGACCAGACCGATGATCACGAAGACGGGGATCACAAAAGCGAATAAAACGGCAAGCAGAAGCTGTTTGGGGTTCTTGATCGGCCCGGTATGGGCGTGTTGTTCGCTCATGAAGTCCTCTGTGTTTGCGTGGGCTGGAATTGGAAAAACATTATATGGGTGGGGTTTTACAAAGACACTGGACGACGACCCGGGTTGACGGCGGCGCCATAAAGGGCTTGCGCTGGATCAAGCCCCCGGTGGTTTGCCTGTTTGCCGCCATGAAAAAAGGCGCCTGGAAGGCGCCTTGCGGGAGGACGAAGCCGCTTATTGCGCTGCCGCGTCCGGGGTGGCTGCCGCCGCCGTGGGCGGGGTTGCGGGCTCGGTCCAGCCGCCGCCCAGCACCTTGTAGAGGTTGACCTGGTTCTGCAGCTGGGTCAGGCGTGCCTGCACCACGGCCTGTTCCAGGGCGAACAGCGAGCGCTGGGCGTCGAGCAGGTCCAGGTAGCTGGCCACGCCGTTGGTGTAGCGCAGGTCGGACAGCTTGTAGCGCACGTTTTCCGCTTCGAGCTGGCGCTGCTGGGCCGCCAGCTGGTCCTGCAGCGTCTCGCGGCTGACCAGCGCGTCGGCCACTTCGCGGAAGGCCGTCTGGATGGCTTTCTCGTACTGTGCGGCCGCGATCTGCTCGCTGACCTTGGCGGACTCCAGGTTCGCGCGGTTGCGGCCGGCGTTGAAGATGGGCAGGTACAGCGAGGGCGTCAGCGAGAAGGCCTTGGAGCCGGACTTGAACAGGTCCGACAGCTCGGGGTTCACGAAGCCGGCCGAAGCCGTCAGCGTGATATTGGGGAAGAAGGCCGCGCGTGCGGCGCCAATGCTGGCATTGGCGGCGATCATGCTCTGTTCGGCCTGGCGCACGTCGGGGCGGCGCAGCAGCAGGTCCGAAGGCAGGCCCGCCGGTACGTCGGCCAGTGCCGGCAGGTCCGAAAGCTTCTTGCCCTGCAGACTGCCCAGCAGCTCGGGCGGCACCGTCTGGCCCACCAGCAGCGTCAGCGCATTGATGTCCAGCTCGCGCTGGCGCGTCTGGCGTGCCAGCGTGGCGCGCGCATCCTCGGTCAGCGACTGCGCCTGGCGGTAGTCCAGCTCGGAGGCCACGCCCGTATCCAGGCGCAGCTTGGCCAGCTTGATGGACTCCTCGCGGGTGTGCAGCGTGCGGCGCGAGATGGCAAGCAGCTCCTCGTCGGCCTGCAGGCCCAGCCAGGCGTTGGCGACCGAAGCCACGAGGCTGATCTGCGCGGCCTTGCGGCCCTCCTCGGTGGCCAGGTACTGGGCCAGCGCCTGCTCCTTGAGACTGCCGATGCGGCCCCAGAAGTCAATCTCCCAGCTGGGCATGGACAGGCCGGCCATATAGGTGTTGACGTACTGGCCCGTGGTCGTGCTCGGCGCGCGGCTGACCGAGGCCGCCACGCCGAATTCCGGGAACTGTGCGGCCCGCTGGATCTGGTACTGGGCGCGGGCCTTGTCGATATTGAGCACGGCCACGCGCAGATCGCGGTTGTTCTCCAGCGCCAGGCCGATGACCTGCTGCAGGCGCTGGTCGGTGAAGAACTGCTGCCAGGGGATATCGGCCGCCGCCAGGGCGCCGGCCTCGGTGGCCACGGGGTAGCTTGCCGGCACCGGCGCGGCCAGCTTGTCGAGCTTGGGGATGAACGAGCATCCGGTGGCCAGCAGTGCGCCGGTCAGCAGGGTCGGGATGAGTTTCTTAGTCATGGTTGATGCCTCCATGCGTTGCCGCCGGGGCTGCAGCCGGAGCCGGTGGCGGCGTCTTGCTGCCGAACAGCTTGCGCACCACCACGAAGAAGACGGGTACGAAGAACACCGCAAGGAAGGTGCCGGTCACCATGCCGCCGAGCACGCCGGTGCCGATGGCGCGCTGGCTGGCCGAGCTCGCGCCCGTGGCGATCACCAGCGGCACCACGCCCAGGCCGAAGGCCAGCGAGGTCATGATGATGGGGCGGAACCGCAGGTGGGCCGCTTCCAGCGCCGCGGCCATCAGGCTCTTGCCTTCGGCCTGCAGGTCCTTGGCGAACTCGATGATCAGAATCGCGTTCTTGGCCGACAGGCCGATCACCGTGACCAGGCCGATCTGGAAGTACACGTCGTTCGAGTATTTGCGCAGCAGCGTGGCCAGCACCACGCCCAGCAGGCCCAGCGGCACGACCAGGATCACCGACAGCGGGATGGACCAGCTCTCGTACAGCGCTGCCAGGCACAGGAACACCGCCAGGATGGCGAACGCATACAGGAAGATGGCCTGGGCGCCGGCGAGTTTTTCCTCGCGCGACTGGCCCGTCCATTCGTAGCCGAAGCCGTCGGGCAGCTTGGCCGCGAGCTTTTCCATCTCGGCCATGGCCTCGCCCGAGCTGTAGCCGGGCGCGGCGGAGCCTTCCAGGCGCATGGCCGGATAGCCGTTGTAGCGCACGGTCTGCTGCGGACCCTTGATCCACTTGGTGGTGGCAAAGGTGGACAGCGGCACGGCGTCGCCCTTGGAGTTGCGTGCGTTCAGCTGCAGGATGTCCTCGGGCTGCATGCGGGCGGGCGCATCGGCCTGCACCACCACGCGCTGCAGACGTCCCTGGTTGGGGAAGTCGTTCACGTAGGCCGAGCCCAGTGCGGTGGACAGCGCGGCGTTGATGGACGAGAAGTCCACGCCCAGCGCATTGGCCTTGTCGCGGTCGATCACGATCTGCAGCTGCGGAGCATCTTCCAGGCCGTCCGGGCGCACGCCGGTCAGCACCTTGCTCTGCGAGGCCATGCCCAGCAGCATGTTGCGGGCGTTGACCAGGGCCTCGTGGCCGTGGCCCGCGCGATCCTGCAGGCGGAACGAGAAGCCCACGGCATTGCCCAGTTCCGGAATAGGCGGCGGGTTCACAGCGAACACGAAGGCGTCGCGGATGCCGCCGATCGCGCCCATGGTGCGGCCCACCAGGCTGTCCACCGTGGACTGGGGGCTGGTCCGTTCGGACCAGTCCTTCAGCGGCACGAACGCCAGTGCGGCATTCTGGCCCTGGCCGGAGAAGCTGAAGCCCACCACGCTGACCATGTTGGCCACTTCGGGCTGCTGGAGCACGGCGTTCTCCACGGTCTTCACCACTTCCAGCGTGCGTTCCTTGGCGGCGCCCGGGGGCAGCTGCATGTTCACGATGAAGTAGCCCTGGTCCTCGCTGGGCAGGAAGGAGGTGGGCAGGCCGCGGAAGATGACCAGCGCAGCGCCGATGATGGCCGCGTAGAGGCCCAGCATCAGGATGGCGCGCTTGAGCATGCGAGCCACCCAGCCCTCATAGGTCTTGGCAGTGCGCGAGAAGCCGCGGTTGAACCAGCCGAAGAAGCCCTTCTTCTCGTGGTGGTGGCCGGCTTCCACCGGCTTGAGCAGCGTTGCGCACAACGCGGGCGTCAGCGTCAGCGCCATGAAGGCCGAGAAGGCGATCGATGCGACCATGACGATCGAGAACTGGCGGTAGATGTTGCCGGTGGAGCCCGCAAAGAACGCCAGCGGGATGAACACCGCAATCAGCACCAGGGTCACGCCGACGATGGCGCCCGAGATCTGGCCCATGGCCTTGTGGGCGGCCTCGCGCGGCGGCAGTCCTTCCTCGGACATGATGCGCTCGACGTTTTCCACCACCACGATGGCATCGTCCACGACGATACCGATCACCAGCACCATGCCGAACATGGCCAGCACGTTGATCGACAGGCCCACGGCCAGCATCACGCCGAAGGTGCCCAGCAGCGCGATGGGCACGACGATGGTGGGAATCAGGGTGTAGCGCCAGTTCTGCAGGAACAGGAACATCACCAGGAACACCAGCACCACGGCCTCGACCAGCGTGTGGGCGACCTTCTCGATGGAGATGCCGACGAACTTGGAGCTGTCGTAGGGCACGGTGTAGCTCACGCCCTTGGGGAAGTACTTCTGCAGCTCTGCCATGCGCTTGTGCACGGCCTCGGCCGTGGCCAGCGCATTGCCGCTGGGAGTCAGCTGCACGCCGACGCCGACGGCGTCCTTGCCGTTGAGGCGGGCCGACGTGGCATAGCTCTGGCCGCCGATCTCCACGGTGGCCACGTCCTTCAGGCGCACGGTGGAGCCGTCGACATTCGCGCGCAGCACGATGTTCTCGAACTCCGCCACCGACGACAGCTGGCCGCGCACGGTCACCGTGGCCGCCACCTTCTGGCCCGTGATGTTGGGCAGGTCGCCGATCGAACCGCTGGCCACCTGGGCGTTCTGGCTGCGGATGGCTGCCACCACGTCCTCGGCGGACAGGTTGTAGCCGCGCAGCTTGGCGGGATCGAACCAGATGCGCATGGCTTTTTCGGAGCCGAACAGCTGGGCCTGGCCCACGCCTGGCAGGCGCTGGATTTCAGGAATGATGTTGCGCGATGCATAGTCGCCCAGCGCCACGGGGTCGAAGGCCGGGTCGTCGGAAGACAGCATCACGAACAGCAGGAAGTTGCGTGCGGCCTTGTCCACGCGCACGCCCTGCTGCGTCACCGAAGCGGGCAGGCGCGGCGTGGCGCGGGAGAGGCGGTTCTGCACGTCCACCTGCGCCAGGTCCTCGTTGGTGCCGGGAGCGTAGCTGATGGTGATGCTGCCGGTGCCGTCGGCCTGGGCGACGGACTCCATGTAGACCATGCCGGGCGAGCCGTTCATCTCGCGCTCGATCACCGACAGCACGCTGTCCTCCAGCACCTGCGCGGAGGCGCCGGGATAGGCGGTGTTGATGATGATGGCGGGCGGCGCCACCTTCGGATATTGCGCGATCGGCAGCTTGGTCATCGCCAGTGCACCGATCACGACGATGAACAGAGCGATCACCCAGGCAAAAATGGGTCGATCAATAAAAAACTTGGCCATGGGAAGAGGCCCTCTTACTTCTTGGTTTCAGCGTTGTCGCCGGCTGCGGGCGCGGCAGGCGCTGCGGGAGCCGCTGCCGGCTTGCCCGCATCCTTGTCCGCCGGTGCTGCCGACGGGGCCGGCTTGCCGCCGTTCGGGTTCCATTCCACGGGCTTGACCGGCGTGCCGGGCGGCATCATCTGCAGCTTCTGGAAGCCGTCGACCTGCACCTTCTCGCCGGCCTTCAGACCAGCCGTCACGATCCACTGGTTGTCCTTGGTGCCGTTGATGGTGATGTTGCGCTTGCTGATCTTGCCGTCGTCGCCGACGATGCTGACCGAATCGCCTTGCTCGGTGCGGGTGACGGCCTGCTGCGGCAGCAGGATGGCATTGCTGACCTGGGCCTGCTCGATGCGCACGCGCACATACAGGCCCGGCAGCAGGGTGCCCTGGGGATTGGGCACTTCGGCGCGCAGCGTGACCTGGCCCGAGGTCGGGTCCACGGTCAGGTCGGTGAACAGCAGCTTGCCGTCATTGCTGTAGGGCGTGCCGTCGCTGAGCATGATCTTCACCTTGGCGGCGTCGGTGCCCGGGGCCTTTTGCAGCTTGCCGTCCTGCAGCGCGCGGCGCAGGCGGAAAACGTCGTCCGACGACTGGGTGAAGTTCACATAGATGGGGTTGATCTGCTGGACAGTGGCCAGCTGCGTGGCCTCGCCTTGTCCCACCAGCGCACCTTCCGTGACCAGTGCACGTCCGATGCGGCCCGAGATGGGCGAAGTCACCGTGGCATAGCCCAGGTTGACATTCGCATTGGTCACCGCGGCCCTGCCTGCGGCCACCTGGGCCTGGGCGGCCTTTTCATTGGCGACGGCCGTGTCGTATTCCTGCTTGCTGATGGCGTTGGCTTCCACCAGCGGCTTGTAGCGGCGGGCGGTTGCGGAGGCCTGCGCAAGATTGGCTTCCGCCTGGGCCAGCGTGGCCTGGGCGCTTTGCAGATTGGCCTTGTAGGGCGTGTTGTCGATCTGGAACAGGACCTGGCCGGCCTTGACGTCGGAGCCTTCCTGGAACAGGCGCTTCTGGACAATGCCTGCCGCGCGGGCGCGGACCTGGGCGATGCGCGATGCCTCGAGACGACCTGGCAGGTCGGAGACGATTCCCACGTCCTGGAAAGCCACCGTGACCACGCCGACTTCCGGACGCTGGCCCTGCGCCGCCGCCTGCGCCTTTTCCGGTTCCCCTTTCTTGTCGCCGCATGCGGCCAGGCCCAAGGCGGCGATCAGGCTCAGCCCAATGGCCACGGAGCGGGGGTGGAGTACGGCTGCCTTGGGCAAGCTTTCGTTTGCCTGGTTTGTTTCATACACGGGATGCATGAACGTCCTTCCGATTGACATTTGAAACGGTGATAAGGCCTGCTGCAAACGCAACAGGCCTGAAGTCGGGAGAGGCAGGGACAGGAGATCCCTTCCAATTTGGTGCGCGATTATACATACATGCATAAATGTATAATTGCGCTCGTGGCGCCCTAGGAGGGCATTAATTTGTCTTTGTTCGTCGTGTATTGCAAGCGGCGGGGTGAGAAGGGGTAAGAGATGGTTCGTAGGACCAAGGCTGAAGCGGATGAAACCCGTACGAAGCTGCTGGATGCTGCGGAAGAAGTGTTCTTTGAAAAAGGCGTTTCCCGGACTTCGCTGGGCGACATCGCGCAGAGAGCCGGAGCGACCAGGGGGGCGGTGTACTGGCACTTCAAGGACAAGGTGGATGTCTTCTCCTCCATGCTGAGCCGCATCTGCATGCCCTTCGACGAGATCTGTGACGACAAGTATGGCGACCTTGCGCCGCTCGAGCGGCTGCGAGCCTCCATCCAGATGGTGTTCGAGAGCATGGATGGCGACGAGCGCCGCCGCAAGGTGTTCGAGACCGCGCTTTTCAAGATGGAATACGTGGGCGAGCTGGAGGCGGTGAGGGTGCGCCACGTCGAAAGCGCTGCATGCTCCCAGGACAAGTTCGCGCGCGACCTGCTGCTGGCCGCTGAGGAGCAGTCACTGCAACTGCCCATCTCGGCGCAGGAGGCGGCCCTGGGCTTGCATTCGCTGTTTGTCGGGCTCATACATGGCTGGGTTCTGAATGAGGGCAGTTTCCCGTTGGCCTCTGTCGGGCGTATGTCAGTGGATGTCTATTTGTCCGGACTCGGATTTAAGCTGGCCAACTGATCCCAAGGGATGTTTTCCCGTGTCATAATGGCGGGATTGAATTGTTGTTGGCCATGCCTAGCGTGACTGACGGATTCGCGGCTGTAGCTCAGTGGATAGAGTATTGGCCTCCGAAGCCAAGGGTCGTGGGTTCGATCCCCGCCAGCCGCGCCAACATCGTTTGGTGGCAAGGTAAAAGAAAAATCAAATTTCTTTTGCGGTGCAAAAAACGATGCTACAATTCAAGTCTCTTCGGAGGGGTGCCCGAGTGGCTAAAGGGGGCAGACTGTAAATCTGTTGGCTTACGCCTACACTGGTTCGAATCCAGTCCCCTCCACCAGTAATGGTTCAGAAGAGAGATTGCCGGAAGTGGCAGTCGCGTGCAGTAAATCTGTGCGGGAGTAGTTCAATGGTAGAACCCTAGCCTTCCAAGCTAATGACGCGGGTTCGATTCCCGTCTCCCGCTCCAGTTTGCGAGCAAAGATTTTTGAAGCTGCTCTTGCATCTTCATTGCCCATGTGGCTCAGTGGTAGAGCACTCCCTTGGTAAGGGAGAGGTCGCGGGTCCGATTCCCGCCATGGGCACCATTTTCTGGTGCGCTCGCTTTGATAGGGTTGCGCCGAAATCCTGTTGCAGTGATATAGATTTTTTTCGGAGTCGGAAAAATGGCAAAAGAAAAATTCGAGCGCACCAAGCCCCACGTGAACGTGGGCACCATCGGTCACGTTGACCACGGCAAGACCACCCTGACGGCTGCCATCGCTACCGTTCTGTCGAAGAAGTTTGGC
>NZ_JBANEL010000034.1:0-31064 GCF_040187735.1 Comamonas sp. w2-DMI
CGCCACGCGCTACGACCGCAAGGCCGCCCACTTCATGGCATTCCTCTGCCTCGCTGCAAGTCTGGCTTGGCTGACAGATTGAATGTCGATTCAGCCTAGGGCTGCCGCAGCGCCGGCACCTGACCATGCAGGGGTGCACCGAGTCTGTTTTTCCCCAGGAGCAATTCGAGCCGGTCACCGGCAGGAGGCAGCACGATGAATGTCCAGTTCACGGTCAACGGCCGCGCGGCCAGCATTGACATCCCGCCCAACACCTTGCTTGTGCATGCGCTGCGCGAGCACCTGCACCTGACCGGCACCCATGTGGGCTGCGACACCAGCCAGTGCGGTGCCTGCACGGTCATCGTCGACGGGCGCGCCATCAAGTCCTGCACCATGCTGGCCGTGCAGGCCCAGGGCTGCGAGGTGCAGACCATCGAGGGCCTGGCCGCCGCCGACGGCAGCCTGCACCCCATGCAGGCCGCATTCAAGCAGTGCCACGGCCTGCAATGCGGCTTCTGTACGCCGGGCATGGTGATGAGCGCCATCGACCTGTGCCGCCACAACCCCGAGGCCGGCGACGGCGAGATCCGCGAGCTGCTCGAAGGCAACATCTGCCGCTGCACGGGCTACCAGAACATCGTCGCCGCGGTCAAGAAGGGCCGCGAAGGCATGCAGGCCGCGCCGTCCGCCTGATACGCAGACCCGCCAGGACACAAGGAGACACACCATGGGTGCATCCGACTTTTCCAAGCTCCCGCACATCGGCGAGGCCGTGCTGCGCAAGGAGGACGAGCGCTTTCTCACCGGCGCCGGCCAGTACACCGACGACATCACGCTGGGTGCCCAGGCCTATGCGGTCTTCGTGCGCTCGCCCCATGCCCATGCCAGGCTGCGCAGCGTCGACACCACCGCGGCCAGGGCGGCCCCGGGCGTCATTGGCGTGCTCACGGGCGCCGACGTGGCGGCCGACAAGATCAACGGCCTGCCCTGCGGCTGGCTGATCACCAGCACCAACGGCGAGCCCATGAAGGAGCCGCCGCACCCCATCCTGGCGCTCGATACCGTGCGCTACGTGGGCGACCAGGTGGCCATGGTCGTGGCCGAGACGCTGCAGCAGGCGCGCGACGCGGCCGAGCTGGTGGAAGTGGATTACGAGGTGCGGCCCGCGGTCGTGAACGTGGCCGATGCTGCCGCGGGCCGCATTGCCGGCGCCACGGTGCACGACATCGCGCCCGACAACCACTGCTACAAATGGGCCATAGGCGACAAGGCCGGCGTGGACGCGGTGTTCGCGGGCGCGGCCCATGTCACGCGGCTGGACCTTGTCAACAACCGGCTGATTCCCAACGCCATGGAGCCGCGCGTGGCCATAGGCAGCTACAACCGGGCCAGCGACGAATACACGCTGTACGTGGCCAACCAGAACCCGCACGTGGAGCGCCTGCTGATGACGGCCTTCGTGCTGGGCCTGCCCGAGAGCCGGGTGCGCGTGATCGCGCCCGACGTGGGGGGCGGCTTCGGCTCCAAGATCTTCCTCTACGCCGAGGACGTCTGCCTGACCTGGGCGGCGCGCAAGCTCAACCGCAACATCAAGTGGACGGCCGACCGCAGCGAGTCCTTCCTCTCCGATGCCCACGGCCGCGACCATGTGAGCCATGCCGAGATGGCCATGGACGCCAACGGCAAGTTCCTGGCCATGCGCGTGCACACGGATGCCAACCTCGGCGCCTATCTGTCCACGTTCGCCAGCGCCGTGCCCACCATCCTCTATGCCACGCTGCTGGCCGGGCAGTACGCGACGCCGCAGATCTATGTGGAGGTCGATGCCTGGTTCACGCACACGGCCCCCGTGGATGCCTACCGCGGCGCGGGCCGGCCCGAGGCCACCTACCTGCTCGAGCGCCTGGTCAGCCGCTGCGCCTGGGAGATGAACCTCTCGCAGGCCGAGATCCGCCGGCGCAATTTCATCGCCAGCTTCCCCTACCAGACGCCGGTGGCGCTGCAGTACGACGTGGGCGACTACCATGCCTGCATGGACCAGGCCGAGCAGCTGGCCGACGTGGCGGGATTTGCCGCGCGCCGTGCCGAGAGCGAGGCCAGGGGCCTCAGGCGCGGTATCGGCTACAGCAGCTACATCGAGGCCTGCGGCCTGGCGCCCAGCAACATCGCGGGCGCACTCGGCGCCCGCGCGGGCCTGTTCGAATGCGGCGAGGTGCGCGTGCATCCCACGGGCAGCGTGACGGTGTTCACGGGCTCGCACAGCCACGGCCAGGGGCACGAGACCACGTTTGCCCAGGTGGTGGCGGCGCGGCTGGGCATACCGGTGGAAAACGTGGACGTGGTGCACGGCGACACGGGGCGCGTGCCTTTCGGCATGGGCACCTACGGCTCGCGCTCCATCAGCGTGGGCGGCGCGGCCATCATGAAGGCGCTGGACAAGATCGAGGCCAAGGCCAAGAAGATCGCGGCCCACCTGCTGGAGGCCAGCGACGCCGACATCGACTTCGCCGGCGGCGAATTCACAGTGCGCGGCACGGACCGCAAGATCCCGTTCGCCCAGATCGCGCTCACGGCCTATGTGCCCCACAACTATCCCCTGGACAAGCTGGAGCCCGGCCTCAACGAGACCGCGTTCTACGACCCGACCAACTTCACCTTCCCCGCAGGCACCTATATCTGCGAGGTGGAGGTGGACCCGGCCACGGGCGTGGTGCGCGTGGACCGCTTCAGCGCCGTGGACGACTTCGGCACCATCATCAACCCCATGATCGTCGAAGGCCAGGTGCATGGCGGCCTGGCCCAGGGCATAGGCCAGGCGCTGCTGGAAAACTGCGTCTACGACCGGGAGTCGGGCCAGCTGCTCACGGGCAGCTTCATGGACTACGCCATGCCGCGTGCCGACGATCTGCCGGATTTCAGACTGGGCACGGTGTGCACGCCCTGCACGCACAACCCGCTGGGCACCAAGGGCTGCGGCGAGGCCGGGGCCATCGGTTCGCCGCCGGCCGTCATCAACGCCGTGCTCGATGCCCTGCATCCGCTGGGCGTCAGGGACCTGGACATGCCGGCCAGCCCACACCGGGTATGGGAAGCCATCGACGCCGCGCGCGCCTGACAAGAAAGGAAGACATCGCCATGTATGCCTTTACCTATAGCCATCCTGCTTCGGTGGCCGAAGCGCTCGCCGGCGAAGGCCAGTTCCTGGCCGGAGGCCAGAGCCTGCTGCCCTCGATGAAGCTGCGCCTGGCCCAGCCCGGCGCCATCGTCGACCTCAACGGCATTGCCGAGCTGGCCGGCATTCGCGTGGCCGGCGGCCAGGTCGAGATCGGCGCCATGACGCGCCATGCCGACGTGGCGGCCAGCCGAGAGGTGCAGGCCGCCATTCCGGCGCTGGCGCAGCTGGCTGGCGGCATCGGCGACCGCCAGGTGCGCGCGCGCGGCACGCTGGGCGGCTCGCTGGCCAACAATGATCCGGCCGCCTGCTATCCGAGCGCCGTGCTGGGCCTGGGCGCCACGGTGGTCACCGACCGGCGCGAGATCGCGGCCGACGACTTCTTCCAGGGCATGTACACCACGGCGCTGGATGGCGGCGAGCTGATCCGGTGCGTGCGCTTTCCGGTGCCGCAGGCGGCCGCCTATCTGAAGTTCAAGCAGCCGGCCTCGCGCTTTGCGCTGGTGGGCGTGTTCGTGGCCCGTACGGCCCAGGGCGTGCGCGTGGCGGTCACGGGCGCGGGCCTGTCCGTCTTCCGTCATGCGGAGCTGGAGGATGCGCTCAACCGCAGCTTCACGCCCGATTCGGCCGCCGGCGTGAAGATCGACGACAGCGAACTCAACAGCGACCTGCATGCCAGCGCGCGCTACCGGGCCCAGCTCATCAGTGTGCAGACACAGCGTGCGGTGGCTCAGATATTGAGTGCGAAAACTGCTTGAAACCTAAGTGGAGAAAGCACTGGCAGCTATGAAAAGCGGAGAAGACCCCGTGGCGTCCATCGATGCGCTGATCGCCGCCCTGCGCGAGCAGGGCTATTTCGCGGATCGGCGCCTGGCCACGGCGGTATTCCTGGCACTGCGCTTGCAGCGGCCGCTGCTGCTGGAGGGCGAGCCCGGCGTGGGCAAGACGGCCCTGGCCCAGGCGCTGTCTGCCGTGCTGTCGCGCCAGCTGATACGCCTGCAGTGCTATGACGGCCTGGAGCAGCGCGAAGCGCTGTATGAATGGAACTACACGGCACAGCTGCTGCATCTGCGCGCTTCGGAAGCCGGACATCAGGAAGCCGGTGCCGATGAAAGAGAGCGCGAGCTGTACCAGCCGCGCTATCTGATTCGCCGGCCGCTGCTACAGGCCTTGCAGGCGCCCGCGCCCGGCGCCGTGCTGCTGATCGACGAGGTGGACCGGGCCGACGAGCCTTTCGAGGCCTTTCTGCTCGAATACCTGGGCGAGTACCAGGTCAGCATTCCCGAGCTGGGCGTGGTGGCGGCCCGGGTACCGCCCGTGACCATTCTGACCAGCAACCGCACGCGCGACCTGCACGATGCCGTCAAGCGCCGCTGCCTCTACCACTGGCTGGACTATCCCGAGCGCGAGCGCGAGCTGGCCATCGTCCAGGCCAAGGTGCCCGAGGCCGCCGCCGCGCTCACGGCCCAGGTGGCGGATTTCGTGGGCCGGCTGCGCAGCCGGCCCTTCGCGGATGCATTCAGCCGCGTGCCGGGCATTGCCGAGAGCGTGGAATGGGCCAAGGCCCTGGTGGCGCTGGACACCCTGGTGCTGGACCCCGAGCTGGTGCACGAGACGGCCGGCATTCTGTTCAAGCAGCGCGAGGACATTGCCGCGCTCACGCCCGAGCGGCTTGCCCAGCTGCTCGCCCCGCAGGATGAATCCTGACATGGCCGCCCCGGGACCCGCACGCGCCAGCTGGTGGGGCGATGCGCGCAGTGGCAAGCTGGCCGCCAACCTCGTGGGATTTGGCCGCGCGCTGCGCCGCGCTGGCCTGTGCGTGGATGCACAGCGCATGGCACTGGCCCAGCAAAGCCTGGGCCTGGTCGGCCTGGCGCGCGAGGACATGGCCGCGGCGCTGGAGACCGTGCTGGTCTCGCGTGCGCAGGACCGCGGCGTGTTCCGTGAAATGTTCGCCGCCTACTTCCGCAATCCCGAGGTGGCCCAGCAGTTGCTGACCCAGCTGCTGCCGCGTGCGCCCGAGGCCGTAGCGCCACGCCGGCGGCCGCGCGTGCAGGAGGCCATGGCCACGGCCTGGCCCAACACCGCCCCAAAGCCGGCACAGGAAGAGGACGAGCTGCTGCTGGATGGCGCCATGTCGGCCGGCGACCGCCAGCGGCTGCGGCATGCGGACTTCGAGCAGCTCAGCGCCAGCGAATACCGGCTGGTGCAGCAGCTGGTGCGCGATATTGCCTTGCCGCTGCCGCGCTACCGCAGCCGCCGCAGCCTTGCGGCCGCGCGCGGGGCGCAACTGCACTGGCAGGCCAGCCTGGCCCGGGCCGCGCACACGGGCGGCGAACTGCTGCAGCTGCGTCGGCGCCAGCGCCGGATGCGGCCCTTGCCCTGGCTGGCCCTGGTCGATGTCTCGGGCTCCATGGAACGCTATGCGCGCCTGCTGCTGGCCTTTCTGCACCAGGCCACCAGCCCGGCGCGCCATCCGCTGCTGCGCCGGCATGTCTACAGCCTGGGCACGCGGCTGCAGGATCTCGAGGCTGCGTTCGCGCTGGCCGATCCCGACGCCATGCTCGGGCAGCTCAATGCCTGCATAGCCGAGTTCGGCGGCGGCACGCGCCTGGGCGAAAGCCTGGCCCAGCTGCGCCGCGAAGGCGCACGCCACCTCGTGGGCCGGCGCACGCTGGTGCTGCTGGTCAGCGACGGCCTGGATACCGGCGATGCCGGACTGCTGGAGCGCGAATTGCTCTGGCTCAGGCGCCATAGCGCGCGCCTGCTGTGGCTCAACCCCCTGTTGCGTTTTGACGGGTATGCCCCATTGGCCCAGGGCGCGGCCGTGCTGCATCGTCATGCGCATGCCATGCTGGCGGTGCACAACCTGCAGTCGCTGCAGGAACTGGCGGGCCATCTGGCGCGGCTGCTGGCCATGCCCGCGGTGGGGCTACCTGCCGGGCAACGCACGGTTTCATGACAATCTGACAGATGACTGCGAAAGGAGAGCCTTATGGAAATGCGCGCCAGCCGCCCCCTTGCCGTAAGCCAGCCACAGGCCTGGGAGGCGCTCAATGACCCGCAGGCCCTCAAGGCCTGCCTGGCCGGCTGCGAGAAATTCGAGCCGGCCGAGGATGGCGGCTACAGCGTGGTCATGGCCGTCAGGATCGGCCCGGTCTCTGCCCGGTTCAACGGCAAGATTGTGCTGTCCGATGTGGTGCCGCCCGAAAGCTACACGATTGCCTTCGAGGGGCAGGGCGGTGTGGCAGGCTTCGGCAAGGGGCAGGCGCACGTGCGGCTCGCGCCCGATCCCGAGGAGCCCGGTGATGCGCAGCGCTGCCTGCTCGCGTACGAGGTGCAGGCCCAGGTCGGCGGCAAGATCGCCCAGCTGGGACAGCGCCTGATCGACGGCGCGGCCCGCAACATGGCCGACGATTTCTTTGCCCGCTTCGATGCGCTGCTGCAGCAGCGCCACCCTGTGCAGGACATCGACGATGCGCTGGCGGCCGTACCGGCCGACGAGATCGATGCCGACGAAGTCGATACCCGCTCCTGGGAATACGATGCGGCCAATGCCGCGACCACGCCGCTGGATGCCGCGCCGGTCACGCCGCCCCATGAAAAGTCCGGCCTGCCGCTGTGGACCTGGGCGCTGGCGCTGGTTCTGGTGCTGGGCGTCGTCTGGCTCTTGATGAAGTAGGCCGCAGGATGCAAAAAGCCCCGCCTGCCTGCACAGTGCGGGGCTTTTTTGCGGCTCGGCTTACTGGGGCTGGGCGTGGAAAGCCTTGTTGGCGATCTTCCAGCCCTGCTCGGTCTTGAGCAGCAGGAAATAGTCGGTGAAGGTCACGGCGCCGTGGTGCAGCGTGACCTTGGCCATGGCGGCCGTGCCGACGATGTCCAGATAGTCGATGGTGCGGCGGCGCGTGGCTTCGTCGGCTGCGGGCGTGTTCTTGAAGCGCTGGCAGTAGAAGTCCAGGTCCCAGGAAGTCAGCGGGCCTTCGCGCACGGATTCCAGGCGGGCCGTGGGCATGAAGGCGGCGCGCATGTGCTCGGCGTTGTCTTCGGCGTGGCCGCGCATGTACAGCTCCAGGGGCACGCGCACGGCGGCTTCTTCGGGATGGTTGGTCAGACGGTCGGTCATTGAATAATCTCCTTGGAACCAAGAAATGGGGAAGCCTTGCCCGGCGATGGCATGCCGCCTGGAGGCCTGGGACGGCCCGCCGCGGCCGGGCGCAATCCGGGCAGATTGGCTGAGCCTCAAGCATAGGCCGCTGGCGCCGGGGATTACCTGCACCGGAGTCAGCACAGTTTCCGTCGCACGCAGGGCTTGCGCGCTCGCCCCGACGAGGGAATGCAAGCCGATGCAGCGACGTAAATCCCTCGTAAAGCGAACGTAAATGCTGGCAAAGCCGGCCATGGCCGACCCGGGCGCGCTTTGCAAATGGATACCATTGCCGCCAAGCCAATTGCCATCACGGTTGCCCCGACCGTGCCCCACACCATGCACAGCCCTTTCTCCTTCAGCGCCCAGCCTCCATCTTCGCAACGCGGCCGGGTCAGCCCGGCCATGATCGGCGGCCTGGTGCTGGTTCTTGCCGCAGCAGGGGGGGGGCGTCTGGTGGTACAAGCACCGTGCCGGCGGCGATGCGTCCACTGCCCAGGCCCAGGCCGGCGGCCAGGCGGCCGGAAGAGGTTCCCGCGGCGGCGGGCGTGGCGGCCCGGGCGGCCCTGGCGCCTTCGGTGCCGGCCAGGCCCAGCCTGTTTCCGTGGGCGTGGTGGACAGGCGCGACATGCGCGTGCTGGTCAGCGCCATCGGCACCATGAACGCGCGGGCCACGGCCGTGGTGCGGGCCAAGGTCTCGGGCGAACTGCAAAAGCTGCATTTCAAGGAAGGCGATGAAGTCAAGGCCGGCCAGCTGCTGGCCGAGATCGACCCCCGCAGCTTCCAGGCCAGCTATGACCAGGCGCTGGGGTCGCTGCAGCGCGACCAGGCCCTGCTCAAGAACGCGCAGCTCGACCTCAAGCGCTACCAGGAGCTGCAGGCCCAGGATTCGATCGCCAGCCAGCAGGTGGACACCCAGGCGGCGCTGGTGCGCCAGTACCTGGGCACGGTGGCAGCGGACAAGGGCCAGGTCGATGCAGCCCGGCTGCAGCTCGGCTACACCCGCATCACCGCGCCGATTGCGGGCCGGCTGGGCCTGCGCCAGGCCGATCTGGGCAACGTGGTCAATCCTTCGGATGCCAACGGCATCGTCACCATCACCCAGGTGCGGCCCATCGATGCGCTGTTCTCGCTGCCCGAGGCGCACGTGGGCACGCTGGCCCGCCAGCTCGCGGAGGGCACGGACCTGCCCGTGGAGCTGTGGGACCGCGACCAGAAGCAGCTGCTGGCCAAGGGCCGGCTGAACTCGCTGGACAACACCATCGACACCGCCACCGATACCGTGAAGGCCAAGGCCGCCTTTGCCAATGCCGACAACCGGCTGTTCGCCAACCAGTTCGTCAACGTCAAGCTACAGGTCAATCTGCTGGAGAACGTGCTGACCGTGCCGGTCACGGCCGTGCAGAACAACTATGTATATCTGGTGCAGGCCGACAAGACGGTGACGCAGCGCAAGATCAAGGTCGGCGTGACCGACGGCGACCGCGTCAGCGTGCAGGGCGATCTGCAGCCCGGCGACCAGGTGGTGACCGACGGCATCGATCGCCTGCGCGAAGGTGCCCAGGTCACGGTGATCGCGGCCGACAAGGTACAGAAGGTGGACCAGGCGGTACAGGATGCGGCCAGCCAGCCGCGAGGGATGCGCAATCTCACGCCCGAGCAGCGCGCCAAGCTGGCCTCCATGACACCCGAGGAGCGCAAGGCATTCTTCCAGAAGCTGCGTGCCGAGCGCGGTGCACAGGGCGGCCCGGGCGCAGAGGGCCGAGGCCCGGCCGCCGCAGCCGACGGCGCCAATGCCCGCGGTGGCGCGCCGCACGCCAATCCGGGCGACGCCGGCCCGGCCGGCGGCAAGCCCGCAGAGCCTGTCACTCCCGCCCATCCGGCAGCGCCCGCGGCCCCTGCAGGCGCCGCCGGTACACGATGATGGCTGGCGCCATGAACCGCTTGGCTTCCATGCTGCCGGCAGGCACCTGACAGCTCTTCTTGACAGGCAACCACGGCCATCATGAATATCTCCCGCCTCTTCATTCTCCGGCCCATTGCCACCTCGCTGCTGATGGTGGCCGTGCTGATCGCCGGCATCCTGGCCTACCGGCTGCTGCCCATCTCGGCCCTGCCCGAGGTGGACTACCCCACCATCGAGGTCACCACGCTGTATCCGGGCGCCAGTCCCGACGTGATGACTTCCAACGTCACGGCGCCGCTGGAGCGCCAGTTCGGCCAGATGCCGGGGCTGGACCAGATGTCCTCGACCAGCTCGGGCGGCGCTTCGGTGATCAGCCTGCGCTTTTCGCTGGACATGTCCATGGACGTGGCCGAGCAGCAGGTGCAGGCGGCCATCAATGCGGGCACCAACCTGCTGCCCAGCGACCTGCCCATGCCCCCGCTGTACAGCAAGGTCAACCCCGCCGACGCGCCGGTGCTGACGCTGGCCATCACCTCGCCCTCGCTGCCCGTGATCCGCGTCAACGACCTGGTCGAGAACCGGCTGGCGCCCAAGCTCTCCCAGGTCAAGGGCGTGGGCCTGGTGGCGATCGCGGGCGGGCGGCGCCCCGCCGTGCGCATCCAGGCCAACCCCGCGGCGCTGGCCAGCTACGGCATGACGCTGGACGACCTGCGCACTGCGATTGCGGCCTCCAACGTCAAGGCCGCCAAGGGCGGTTTCGACGGCTACAGCCGCGCCTCCACCATCGATGCCAACGACCAGCTGCAGTCGGCCGCCGAGTACCGCAATCTGATTGTCGCGTTCAAGAACGGCAATCCCGTGCGCCTGGCCGACGTGGCCCAGACCGTGGACGATGCGGAAAACACCCGCCTGGCCGCCTGGGCCGGCACGCCCGAGCACGGCTCCACGGCCGCGGTGGTCCTCAACATCCGCCGCCAGCCGGGCGCCAACGTCATCCAGACCGTGGATGCCATCAAGGCCCTGCTGCCCCAGCTCAAGGAAACGCTGCCGGCCTCGCTGGACGTGCAGATCCTGACCGACCGCACGGTCACCATCCGCGCCTCGGTGGAGGACATGCAGTGGGAGCTGGCGCTGGCCATCGCCCTGGTGGTGATGGTGATCTTCCTGTTTCTGCGCAGCGCCTCGGCGACGCTGATTCCCAGCGTCGCCGTGCCGCTGTCGCTGGTGGGCACCTTCGGCGTCATGTACCTGGCGGGCTTTTCGATCAACAACCTGACCCTGATGGCCCTGACCATCTCCACGGGCTTCGTGGTGGACGATGCCATCGTGATGATCGAGAACATCGCCCGCTTCGTGGAAAAGGGCGAACCGCCGCTGCAGGCCGCGCTCAAGGGCGCCAGGCAGATCGGCTTCACCATCATCTCGCTGACCATTTCGCTGATCGCGGTGCTGATCCCGCTGCTGTTCATGGGCGATGTGGTCGGACGCCTGTTCCACGAGTTCGCCATCACCATGGCCGTGGCCATCCTGATCTCGGCCGTGGTCTCGCTCACGCTCACGCCCATGCTGTGCGCGCGCTTGCTGCGCCACAGGCCCGGGGAGGGCGAGCCGGGTGCCGCCGGCGCAAAACCTGCCGGCCGCTTTTCCGTCGCCATGGGCCGCTTCTTCGACAAGGTCATCGCCGAATACGGCCGCCTGCTGAGCTGGGTGCTGGACCACAGCCCACTGACCTGGATGGTCTTCCTTGCCACGCTGGCGATCACGGTGCTGCTGTACTTCGTGGTGCCCAAGGGCTTCTTTCCCGAGCAGGACACGGGCACCATCGCGGCCACCACGGAGGCCGACCAGGCGATTTCGTTTACCGCCATGGCCGAGCGCCAGCAGGCGCTGGCCGAGCACCTGCTCCAGGATCCGGCCGTGCAGAGCATCTCGTCCTTCATCGGCGTGGACGGCACCAACACCACGCTCAACACGGGACGCATCCAGATCGACCTCAAGCCCCACGGCCAGCGCGATGCCATGCCCGTGGTGCTGCGCCGCCTTTCCGACGATGCGCGGCAGATCGCCGGCATACGCCTGTATGCCCAGCCCGTGCAGGACCTGACCATCGAGGACCGCCAGGCGCGCACGCAGTACCAGCTGCTGCTGTCATCGCCCGACATGAACCAGCTGTCGGCCAGCACCAACACCCTGGTGGAGCGCCTGCGCCAGTTGCCCGAGCTGGTCGACGTCAGCAGCGATCTGCAGAACCAGGGCCGCCAGGCCTATGTGCAGATCGACCGGGCCCAGGCCAGCCGCCTGGGCGTGACGGTGGCGGCCATCGACTCGGCGCTGTACAACGCCTTCGGCCAGCGGCTGATCTCCACCATCTTCACGCAGTCCAACCAGTACCGCGTGGTGCTGGAGGTGGGGCCGCAGTTCAAGCTCGGGCCCGAGGCGCTGCAGACCATTTACGCGGCTTCCACCAGCGGCCCGCCCGTGCCGCTGACCTCGGTGGCCACGGTCAGCGAGCGCCCCATGGCCCTGGCCGTGAACCACGTGGGCCAGCTGCCGGCCGCCACCATTTCCTTCAACACGGCCGGCGGCGTCTCGCTGGGCCATGCGGTCAAGGCCGCGCAACAGGCCATGCAGCAGATGCGCGACGAAGGGCAGCTGCCGCTGTCGGTGGATGCGCAGTTCCAGGGCGCGGCCCTGGCCTTCCAGGCCTCGCTGTCCAACACCCTGCTGCTGGTGCTGGCGGCCGTGGTCACCATGTATATCGTGCTGGGCGTGCTCTACGAGAGCACCATCCACCCGGTCACCATCCTCTCCACGCTGCCCTCGGCCGGCGTCGGCGCCCTGCTGGCGCTGCTGATCGCGGGACTGGACCTGGACATCATCGCCATCATCGGCATCGTGCTGCTGATCGGCATCGTCAAGAAGAACGCCATCATGATGATCGACTTCGCGCTGGAGGCCCAGCGCGACGAGGGCATGAGCGCGCGCGAGGCCATCCACCAGGCCTGCCTGCTGCGCTTTCGCCCCATCCTGATGACCACGCTGGCGGCCTTGCTCGGTGCCTTGCCCTTGATGATCGGCACCGGCGTGGGCAGCGAGCTGCGCCACCCGCTGGGCGTGACCATGGTCGGCGGCCTGCTCGTGAGCCAGTTGCTCACGCTGTTCACCACGCCGGTGATCTACCTGACCTTCGAACGCTGGGCCGAGCAGTGGCGCATCAGGCGCGGCCTGCCGGCGGTCAAGCACACGCCGCGCAGCGAGGATGAAGTGGAGGGCGGGCATGTTTGAGAGCGGACCTTTTGTCGTTGCACGCGGCATGCCGTCCCTACGGACAGAGGCCGGGTCTCGCCCCGGCGGGCGAGGTACTTTCTTGTCGCGCGACAAGAAAGTACCCAAAGAAGCGCGCCCCTGCTGTCTGCGACCCCAACGCTCAAGCGTTGGGGCAACCTGCGGCACAAGGCTCGCGGGATGCGCCGCCCAACTCGCTGCGCGCCTTGCGGCGCTCCGCTCAGACAAACGGCGGCGAGTCAGTCCACGAAGCGTTTGCACTCTGCGGTGCAAACGCCACCCCGCAAGCCTTGTGCCGCAGGCGCAGCCAGAAGGGGGGGGCGTACGGGCCGTCGCTGCGCTCGGCCTGGGAGCCGGCTGTGCTTCTCCTTGTGTCTGCGCCTGTGACGCGCAGTTCAGGCTGCGGGCGGCTGCACCGTAGAGTGCAGCCGCTTCGTGATCTGACTCGCGCCCGTTTGTCTGAGCGTAGCGCCAAAGGCGCGCAGCGAGTTGGGGCGCACCGCAGCTTGA
Organism: Comamonas sp. w2-DMI; assembly: GCF_040187735.1. Lineage (NCBI taxonomy): Bacteria > Pseudomonadati > Pseudomonadota > Betaproteobacteria > Burkholderiales > Comamonadaceae > Comamonas > Comamonas sp. w2-DMI. The sequence goes on from NZ_JBANEL010000034.1 coordinate 13,000, forward strand.
ACTGGGTGGCACAGGTTGCCCGTAGCGAAGCGAAGGGTCGCAGACAGCAGGAGTGTGTTCTTTGCTTCCTTTCTTGCACGAGCAAGAAAGGGAGTCGCCCGCCGGGGCGAGACCCGGCCTCTGTCAGTAAAGCAGGCAGATCGCATGCTTCGGGCGCAAGCGGGAGCCAACGCCCATGAGCATCTCCACCCCCTTCATCTTCCGCCCCATCGCCACCATGCTCCTGACCATAGGCATGGCGCTGGCCGGCGGCATGGCCTATTTCCTGCTGCCCGTGGCGCCGCTGCCGCAGGTGGACTATCCCACGATCTCGGTCACGGCCAGCCTGCCGGGCGCGGCGCCGGACACCATGGCGGCCACGGTGGCCACGCCGCTGGAGAGGGCGCTGGGCGCGATCGCGGGCGTCAACGAGATGACGTCCAGCTCCAGCATGGGCAGCACGCGCATCACGCTGCAGTTCGACCTGTCGCGCACCGTGGACAGCGCCGCGCACGACGTGCAGGCCGCCATCAACGCGGCGCGCACGCTGCTGCCTTCGGGCATGCCCAGCAATCCGACCTACCGCAAGGTCAACCCGGCTGACGCGCCCATCATGATCCTGGCGCTGACTTCGGACAGCCTCACGCGCGGCCAGATGTACGACGCGGCGTCCACGGTGCTGGCGCAAAAGCTCTCGCAGGTCGAAGGCGTGGGCCAGGCCTCGATCAGCGGCGGCGCCTTGCCGGCCGTGCGCGTGGAGCTCGATCCGCTGCGCCTGGCGGCCAACGGCATTTCGCTGGAGCAGGTGCGCACGGCGATCTCCAGCACCAATGCCAACCGCCCGCTGGGCGCGGTGGAGCGCGAGGACCATTACTGGCAGGTGGCCACCAACGACCAGGCCCGCACGGCGGCCGACTATGCGCCGCTGGTGCTGGCCTGGAAGAACGGCAATGCCGTGCAGCTGCGCGACGTGGCCGAGGTGACCGACTCCGTGCAGGACGTGCGCAACTACGGCGTCTCCAACGGCAAGCCGGCCATCCTGCTGCAGGTGTTCAAGCAGCCCGATGCCAACATCCTGCAGGCCGTGGACAAGGTGCGTGCGCTGTTGCCCCAGCTCAAGGCCTCGATTCCCGCGGCCATAGACATCACCATCATCTCGGACCGCACGCCCACGCTGCGCGCCTCGGTCAAGGAAGTGGAGCGCTCCCTCGCGATATCGGTGGCGCTGGTGATCATGGCGGTCTTCGTGTTCCTGCGCAATGCGCGCGCCGCGCTGATCCCGGCCGTGGCCGTGCCGGCCTCGCTGCTGGGCACCTTCGGCGTGATGTACCTGTGCGGCTACACGCTGGACAACCTCTCGCTGATGGCCCTCACCGTGGCCACGGGTTTTGTCGTGGACGACGCCATCGTGGTGCTGGAAAACGTGCTGCGCCACATGGAGCGCGGCAAGCCGGCCATGCGCGCGGCGCTGGACGGCGCGCGCGAGATCGGCTTCACCGTGGTCTCCATGAGCCTGTCGCTGATCGCGGTGTTCGTGCCCATTCTGTTCATGGCCGGCATCGTGGGCCGGTTCTTCCGGGAGTTTTCGGTGGTCATGGCCTCGGCCATCCTGGTGTCCATGGTGGTCTCGCTGACCACCACGCCCATGATGTGCGCGGCCCTGCTGCGCACGCCCGAGCAGGAGGCGCGCCGGCGCGCGCAGATCGCCGCCAGCCCGTGGCGCAGCCGATGGCATGCGTTCTGGCAGCGCATCTCGGATGCCATCGGCCGCTTCGAGGACGGCATGACCTCGGTCTACCGCAGGACGCTGGCCTGGTGCCTGCGCCGCCAGCCGCTGGTGATCGCCGTGCTGCTGGGCGTGGTGGGCCTCAACGTCTATCTGTACGTGGCCATCGACAAGGGCTTCATGCCCAGCGAGGACACGGGCCGCGTCATGGGTTTCATCCGCGCGGACCAGTCCACTTCGTTCCAGGCCATGCAGCGGCGCATCCAGCGCTTCCTGGCCATCGTGCAGGAAGACCCTGCCGTCGAATACGTGACGGGCTTCACGGGCGGAGGCCAGGCCAATGCGGCCAATATGTTCATGTCCCTCAAGCCTTTGCCTGAGCGCAAGGTGTCGAGCGACGAGGTCATCAACCGCCTGCGCGAAAAGCTCAAGAACGAGCCCGGCGCACGCCTGTTCATGATCACGCAGACCGATGTGTGCATCGGTGGGCGCCAGAGCATGGCTTCCTACCAGTACACGCTGCAGGCCGACGACAACGCCGAGCTGCGCCTGTGGGAGCCGCGCATACGCCAGGTGCTCTCCACGCTGCCGGAGCTGACCGACGTGAACAGCGACGTGCAGGACAACGGCATGCAGACCACGCTGGTGATCGACCGCGACCAGGCCGTGCGCCTGGGCCTGACCGTGGCGCAGATCGACAACACGCTCAACGACGCCTTCGGCCAGCGCCAGGTCGGCGTGATCTACAACCCGCTCAACCAGTACCGCGTGGTGATGGAGGCAGCGCCCCAATACCTGCAGAGCCCCGAAACGCTGCGCGGCTTCTTCTTCGTCAATAGCGCCGGCAAGCAGGTGCCGCTCACGGCCTTTGCCAAGATCACGACCACCAGCACGCCGCTGTCCGTCAACCACCAGGGCGGCACGCCGGCCAGCACCGTCAGCTACAACCTCGCGCCCGGCGTGTCGCTGTCGCAGGCCAACGACGCCATCCGCAACGCGATTGCCGAGCTGGGCGTGCCCGTTTCCATCCGCGGCTCGTTCGCCGGCTCGGCCGGAGCCTTCCAGCAGGCGCTGGCGGGGCAGCCGCTGCTGATCCTGGCAGCCATCATCACCATCTATCTGGTGCTGGGCGTGCTGTACGAGAACCTCGTGCATCCCCTGACGATCCTCTCCACGCTGCCCTCGGCCGGCGTGGGCGCGCTGCTGGCGCTGATGCTGTGCCGGACCGAGTTCTCGCTGATCGCTTTCATCGGCGTGATCCTGCTCATCGGCCTCGTGAAGAAGAACGCCATCATGATGATCGACTTCGCGCTGGAGCGCGAAAAGGGCGGCCATGTCACATCGGCCCAGGCCATCTACCGCGCCTGCGACCTGCGCCTGCGTCCGATACTGATGACCACTTTTGCCGCCATCTTCGGCGCGCTGCCACTGGCCCTGGGCCGGGGCGACGGCGCGGAGCTGCGCCAGCCACTGGGCATTGCCATCGTCGGCGGCCTGCTGGTCAGCCAGCTGCTCACGCTCTACACCACGCCCGTGGTCTACGTGCTGCTGGACCGCGCGCGACAGGCCGCGCGGCGTGCCTGGGCCCGGCGGCCGGGCCGCGGGCGCGGCAGCCCGGCAGCAGCCCTGCCCGCGGGAGAGTGACCATGAAAGCATTGGCTGAAAATATGAAACAGATTGCCTGCAAACCCAGCGTGCAAAAGCGCAAGCAGCTCACTTTTTTGAATTCGACAACCACCCTGGCCGTGCTGGCGCTCGGCGCCACGCTGGCCGGCTGCTCGCTGCAGCCCACCTACCAAGTGCCCAGGCTCGATGTGCCCGCGCAGTTCAAGGAAGCCACGCCCGAGGCCGCGCAGGCCGGCATCTGGCAGCCTGCGCGGCATGGCGCGGACGCGGCAGCGCTGGACGCGGTGCCCGAGAAATGGTGGACCGTCTATGGCGATGAAACGCTGAACCGGCTGCAGGAAGAAGCGGCGGCCGCCAATCCCTCGGTGGAGCAGGCCGTGGCGCGCCTGCGCACGGCCCAGGCCGCGGTGGCCAGCAGCCGCGCCGGCCTGTTTCCCACGCTCGGCACCACGGGCAGCGGCTCGCGCGCGCTCACGGGCGGCGGCACCTATGTCAACTCCAACAACGAGAACATCGCGCGCAGCGGCACCATCAACAACACCTTCTCGCTGGGCCTGAACGCCAGCTGGGAGCTGGACCTGTGGGGTCGGCTGTCGGGCCAGGTCGATGCGAGCCGGGCCAGTGCCCAGGCCAGCAGCGACGATCTCGCGGCCGCACGCCTGTCCGCCCAGGCCTCGGTGGCCCAGACCTATTTCTCGCTGCGCGCCGCCGAAGCCCAGGACCGCCTGCTGCGCGAGACCCTGGCCAACTATGAGCAAAGCCTGCAGCTCACGCGCAACCGCTACCGTTCCGGCGTGGCTTCGTCGGCCGACGTGGCCCAGGCGCAGGCGCAGTACAAGAGCACCCAGGCCCAGCTGCTGGAGGCCCAGATCACGCGCGCCCAGTACGAGCATGCGCTGGCGGCCCTGCTGGGCAAGGCGCCGGCGGCCTTCAGCCTGCCGGCCACCGCGCAGCTGCCCGCGCCGCCCGCCGTGCCGGCCATGCTGGCTTCGACCCTGCTGGAGCAGCGCCCCGACATCGCCGCGGCCGAGCGGCGCGTGGCCGCGGCCAATGCCCAGATCGGCGTGGCGCGCGCGGCCTTCTTCCCGTCGCTGACCCTGTCGGCTTCGGCCGGCTACCGCAATTCCACGCTGTCGAACCTGCTGAGCACGCCCAACCTGTTCTGGTCGCTGGGCCCGGCGCTGGCCATGAGCCTGTTCGACGGCGGTGCGCGCTCGGCGGCCGTGGAGTCGGCCCGTGGCGCGCTGGACCTGGCCGCCGCCACCTACAAGCAGACCGTGATCACGGCGCTGCAGGAGGTGGAGGACAACCTGGTGGCCGCCAGCCAGCTGGCGCAGGAGCAGCAGGTGCAGGCCGAAGCCCTGGCCGCCGCGCGCAAGGCGCTGACCGTGGCCGAGAACCAGTACAAGGCCGGCACCGTGGCCTATCTAAACGTGCTGTCGGCCCAGACCACGGTGCTCGGCGCCGAGAACAATCTGATCAATGTGCGCAACCGGCGCCTGACGGCGGTGAACACGCTATTGAAGAATGTGGCCGGGAAGTGGAAAGCCCCCTGAGGCGCCTTGCGCCTCCCCCTGGAAGGGGGAGGCGACGGCCTTGCTGCGGGGCGGCCCTTGCTCGCCGCCTCTGGCTGGGAGGGTGCCCGTTTCATGAGCAGTCGCGGGCGTTAATCGTTCAGCTCGAAGGCGCTGCGCAGTGCCTCTCCAAACCAGCTGCTGCCCGACAGCGACAGCGTGACCGTGGTGCGGCCGGTGGCCGATGCCTCCAGCGCCAGGCGGCCGCTGGCCTCATCGAAGCGAGCGGTCAGCGGCTGGCCCGCATCGTCCTGGGCCTGCAGGTCGTAGTCCCAGTCGCCGCCTTCGTCGACGGCGCCCTGGCGGCCCTTGAAGTCCCGGCTGGCCCAGCGCAGCAGCCGTTCCACTTCGGCCGCGAGAGCCGGCACGCGCGCCGCGCCCACGCTGGCCATGGCATCCCAGGTGCCCGTGCCTTCCTCGTCTTCGCTGTAGTCAAAATCCAGATAGTCCAGTGCCACGATTGAAGGCTCCTTGTAAATTTGCTTGCGGCATAGGCACCGGATGCTAACTTGCGGCCCTTCCTTCGCGGGCCTTCAGGCGCTGCTTGCGGCAATTTTCTTGCGGCCCTCGGGCTGCAGATCCGCGGTTTCGCTGCGCTGCGGCAGCCGCCCGAAAGCCGCCGTGGTCCTCACTGCCATACGCGGTAGACCCGTCCTGTCTGCGGGCCTTCCACGCTGCGCACATAGGCCAGTGCGACGCGCTCTGCCGGCACCGGCTCGAAACCCGGAAACAACGGCCCGTAAGCGGCTTGTGATTCCGTAAGCATGGTCGGGCTCACGGCATTGATGCGCAGGCCGCGCGGCAGCTCGATCGCCGCCGCGCGCACAAAACCCTCGACCGACGCATTGACGGCGGTTGCATTGGCGCCCTGGAGAATGGGCTCCTCGGCCACGATGCCCGTGGTCAGCGTGATGGAGCCGCGGTCGCGCAGAACATGCTGGCCCAGCAGCGCCAGGCGCACCTGGCCGAGCAGCTTGTCCTGCAGGCCGATGTTGAAGTCCGCAGGCCGCATCGTCGCCAGAGGCCCGAAGTGCAGGCCACCGGCTGCCGAAACAATGGCGTCCAGTGGACCGGTTTCCCTGAACAGATCTTCCACGCTGTCGTCGCGCGTGATGTCGACGCGGTAGTCGCCATGACCGCGGCCTGCGCGAATCACCTCATGCCGTCCGGCCAGCGCGGCAACCACCGCACGGCCCACGGTGCCGCTTGCACCGATCACCAGGATTTTCATCACCCGTTCCTTTTAAAAAATGGATGGAGGAATTTTTTTACGAAGTGGTGCTTTGATAAACATGCATATAGTTTGCGAATTCAAAACCAAAAATTAGCAATATGGACAAGCTGCGCGCGATGGAAGTCTTTGTGGCCACGGTCGATGCAGGCAGCTTCGCGGCGGCGGCCACGAAGCTGGATCTCTCGGCCGTGATGGTGGGCAAGCACATCCAGGCGCTTGAAACGCAGCTGGGCGCACGGCTGCTGGAGCGCACGACGCGGCGGCACCGGCTCACCGAAATTGGCGCGGCCTACCTCGAGCGCTGCCGCGACGTGCTGGCCAGCGTGCAGGCCGCCGACGGCATCGCCGACACCTTGCGCGCGGTGCCGCAGGGCACGCTCCGGGTCACGGCGCCCGTGTCCTTTGGCGCCCACCGGCTCACACCGATCATTGGCGACTATCTCGCGGCATACCCGCAGGTGAAGGTGGAACTGAACCTGAACGACCGCCTGGTCGATCTGGCCGAAGAAGGCTTTGACTGCGGCGTGCGCATGAGCCATTCCATCGACGAGGGCCTGATTGCGCGCCCGCTGGCCGCGTCCCGCATGTTCGCCGTTGCCAGCCCCGGGTGGGTGGAGCGCCATGGCATGCCGGCGCACCCGTCGGAGCTGGAGAAATTTCCGCTGCTCAATTTTGCCGTCTGGGGCCCGCGCCATGCCTGGCGCTTCACTCGGGGAGCAGAGGTCGTGGAAGTGCCGGTGAGCGGGCAATTCAGCACCAACAACGGCCAGGCGCTGCTCAATGCGGCCCTGGCAGGCATGGGCGTGGTCATGCAGGCGGACTCGCTGCTGGCGCCGGCGATCGCAGCAGGGCAGGTGATACCGCTGCTGGCCGATTGGGAGCTTCCCACGCGCCCGGTGCATCTTGTGCGGCTGCCCGAAGCAAGGCCCAGCGCCAAGCTGCGCAGCTTTATCGACTTTGTGGCGGCGCGGCTGGGCTAGAGCCTGCGTGGCCACCGTCGGGGCTCCATGGCGGCCGCGAGCCCGCGTGTGCCTGCCGATGCCTGTGCGGCGTGAATGGCGTGTCCAGCGTGCCGAGGGCAAGGGAGATCCAGTTCGCCCATTCGCCATCCGCCTGGTGCCAGGTCAACGGAGAGCCGCAGGCACCGCAAAAGGTGCGCGCCACGCCCGGCGAGGACGCATGGCTGCGTACCCATGCCTGGCCGTCGGTGAACGAGAAGTCGGACAGCGCAACGCTGCCGTACGAGCCGAACGCGGCGCCATGGGCCTTCTGGCATATCCTGCAATGGCAATGCGTGACGGCCTTGATCTCGGATCGCACCTCGTACTTGATCTGGCCGCAAAGGCAGCTGCCGTGGAAGGGGGGCGGTTGATTGCGCATGGAAGGGTGGCTGCATTCAGCCCGTGTGGAGATGGATGCGGGTCGGGCAAGAAGGGGTATTGTGGCCCGTCAGGCACATTGCCCTGGATGCGAGCCTGAAACGGGCAGGCTGCAAGCCTGCGCCATGTCCTGCAGCCGTGCAATCACGACAATCTTGTTACTCCCCGCTGTGCGCCTGATTGCATAGAGTTGTGTCCCACGGCGCCGCTCGCAACCGGCCGGGCCGCCGATGAACGGCCGCACAGGCCCGCAAGCCGGGCGGCCCTTGGAGCCAAGGAGTAGATCATGCACATCAGCACAACCGAAGCAGCGGGCCCCAGCCATCCTGTCGTGTCCCCTGACCAGTGGATGATCAGGCGCAAGGCGCTGCTGGAATGCGAGAAGGAATTGACCCGCCTGCGCGACCAGATCGCCCGCGAACGCCGCGCACTGCCGTGGCGGCGCATCGACAGGCACTATGTGTTCGACACGCCCGAGGGGCCGCGTTCGCTGGGGCAATTGTTCGAAGGCCGCAGCCAGCTGCTGGTGCAGCATTTCATGTTCGTGCCGGGCTGGGAGCAGGGCTGCCCCAGTTGCTCGTTCATGGCCGACCACGTCGATGGCATGTCCGTGCATCTGGCGCAGCGCGATGTCCGCTTTGTGGCCGTTTCGCGCGCGACCTTGCCCGAGATCGAGCGCTTCCGCCAGCGCATGGGCTGGCAGTTCCAGTGGGTGTCCTCGCATGGCACGGACTTCAACCGCGACTTCGGTGTCACCTTCACGCCGCAGGAAGTGGCCAGCGGCCATGTCGACTACAACTATGGCCAATGGCCCTGGGTGGGCGAGGAGTGGCCGGGAATCAGCGTGTTCTGCCAGGATGGCGCAGGCAACATCTTCCACACCTATTCGACCTACGGTCGCGGCGTGGAAGTGATGATGGGCACCTATGCCATGCTCGATCTTCTTCCCTGGGGCCGGGGCGAGCGCGATGTGCCCCACAAGATGGAATGGGTGCGCCACCACGACCGCTACGAGCCCATGCAGGCCGGAAAACCAGCGGCTGCTGCCGGTGCGTGCTGCCATTCCCACCGGGCCGCGCCATGACGGGCCTTGGGCCCTGGCGGGCGTTTGCCGGTGTCAGGATGGCTTGCTGCAGCCTGGATGCCGGCCGCCGTGGACGGCAAAGCCCGGGAGAGTCCGCCATGGCATAGTGCGCTGGAGAACGCGGCATGCCATGGGCATGGCGTGCCCGATGGTATTGAGGAAAATTGCCAGTAAACGCAGATGCATCAAGCGCAGGCAGCTATGAATAGTGAAGTGGATCGACGGCCTGGGCCGCTCATGGTCTCGGCAAGAGGCCTGTGTTTCGGCTATCCGGGCCGGGCGCTGGCGCGCGACGCCAGCCATGAATGGACAGCGGGCCTGCATCTGCTGCAGGGCGACGAGGGCACGGGCAAGACCAGCTGGCTCAAGGTGCTGGCCGGTCAGCTTGCGTTGCAATCGGGCGAGCTGCGCTTTGCCGCCGGGCCGCTGCCTGCGCATGAAATCTTCTGGCAGGATCCGCGCGCCGAGCTCGATGCCGTGTTACGCGGATGCCGGATGGATGACTGGGTGGCAGGCCAGGCCGCCCGGTATCCGCGCTGGTCGCAGCCGGCCTGGGAGGCGCATGCCGGGGCGCTGAACCTGCTGGGCCACGGCCACAAGCCGCTGCGGGGGCTGTCGGCCGGCTCGCTGCGCAAGCTGTGGCTGGCGGCGGGCTGGGCCAGCGGCGCCGCGCTGACGCTGGTCGACGAGCCGCTGGCCGCGCTGGACCTGCCTGCGGTGCGCCATGTGCAGCAGGCGCTGGCGGACCTTGCATGGCGCCATCAGGCGCCGCGGGTGGCGGCGGGCGAGCCGCCGCGCTGCATCATCGTGGCGCACTGGGACCGCATGCAGGGGCTTGCCTGGGATGGCGTAACCGAGCTCACATCGGCTTGAAGCGCGTGGCGTACAGGCGGCTGACCGCGAGCCTTTCGGGGCGCTGGCGCAGCTGCAGCCACATGCGCCCGGCCTCGTCCTTGTGCACGCTGGCAATGCTGGCGGCCTGGACCACGCAGCCGCGGTGGATCTGCCAGAACTGCGTGCCGTCAAGTTGCGGCAACAGATCCTTGAGCGGCGTGCGGATCAGGTATTCCTGCTGCGCCGTGAGCACGCGTATGTACTTGTCGGCGGCTTCCAGGTAGACCACGTCCTGCATGCGCACCATGTGGATCTGGCTGCCCACGCTGGCCTGGATGAACTGCAGCGGTGCGGGGGCCGATTGCTGGAATTGTCGCTGGAACTGCAGCTGTATCTGCTGCAACTGGCGCAGATGCTCGAGTTCCTGCTGCTGCCGCTGCTCCAGCGTTTGCGCGCCGTCTTGCCGCTGCCGCTGTGCCCACCAGCGCTGCAGGCGCTGCACGGTCTGCGCCAGGCGCGGGGGCTGCACGGGCTTGAGCACATAGTCCACGGCCTGGGCCTCGAAGGCGGCAATCGCATACTGGTCGTAGGCCGTCACGAAGACCAGGGCCGGCAGGGCCTGCCGGTCGGGCCAGGCGTCGGCCACTTCGGCTGCGGCGTCTATGCCGCTCTGGCCCGGCATGCGGATGTCGAACAGCAGGATGTCGGGCTGCAGCTCCAGCGCTTTCTGCGCGGCGCTGAGCCCGTCGCCCACGGTGGCGGCGATCTGCAGTTCGGGCCAGGCCTGGGCCAGCGCCTGCCGCAGGGCCTGGGCCAGCAGGGGTTCGTCTTCGGCGATCAGTGCGCGGGGTGCGTGCATCAGATTTCCTGGTGGTTTGTGTGCAAGGGAATGAGTATGCGCGCCAGCGTGCCGCCGCCGTCTGCGGAACTGAGCTCGAGGCGGGCGGCCTCGCCGTAGCAGTTGAGCAGCCGTTCGCGCACCTGGGCGGTGCCGAAGCCCGAAGCTGCGGCGGGTGCCGCAGCGGCCGGATGCTCGGACAGGCCGCGGCCGGTATCGCGCACGCAAAGCTCCAACCGTACGCCCTGGCCTTCCTGCAGCATGCGCGCCGCCACGGCGATGCTGCCGCCGGCCAGTTGCGGCTCCAGGCCGTGGCGTATGCAGTTTTCCACCAGCGGCTGCAGCAGCAGCGTGGGAACGGGCGTGGCGGCCAGGGCCTCGGGCAGCTCCAGCGTGTAGCGCAGGCGCTCTCCCATGCGTATGGCCATCAGGGCCAGGTAATCGTCCAGCCGCTCGAACTCTTCGCGCAGGCTGTGCATCTGGCTGCGCGATCCGCCCAGCGTGGCGCGCAGGTAGGCGATCAGGTGACGGAGCATGGCCTGGGCCCGTTCAGGGTCGCTGGCCACCAGCACCTGCAGATTGGCCAGGGTGTTGAACAGCATGTGCGGCTCCAGCTGGGTCTGCAGCAGCTTGAGCTGGGCCTCGGCCGCCTGGCGCTGCGCCTGCTCGGCCTGCACCTGCAGATAGCGCGACTTGCCGACCAGATAGAACACCACCGACATGCCGGCGCTGGTGACGATGGTGATGACCATGGGAAACAGCAGCATGGGCGCGTGCCGCTGCCCGGGCTGCGCATGGGCCTGGTAGGCCTGGCCGACCCAGTTGCCCAGCGCAAAGCCCAGCGCGATGCCGGAGGCGACCAGCGCCACTCCGCGCCAGCCTCCGGGCCAGGGAATGTCGCTGCCGCGGCTCAGCCACATCCTGCCCAGGTCGATGGTCAACCAGCTGGGCAGGCCTATGGCCAGCGAATAGACGAGATTCACATCCCAGCGGCCTTGCTCCATCAGCGTCAGGACCAGGGTGATCAGCAGGCATACCGCTGCGGTGATGGCGCCGTGGCGCAGCAGCGTGGCCGGGCGGGAGGCCGCAGCGAGAGCAGGTGGCGCCATGGCGCGATAGGTGCTTGGCATGGTGGGGCGGGATTGAAGGCTACTTTGTAGTCAGGCTTTGCAGGGCGCGCAACTCCCTGTTTACCAGGTGCGTCCACAGTGTGCCGCGGGGACTGCAGAGCCAGACGGCCGCACCGTGAATGGCCAGCCCCAGGCCCCAGAAGACGGCGGGGTAGATCGCCCAGTGCCGGCCATGCAGCGCCGCCAGCGCGGCCAGGCCCAGGTTCACCAGAACATAGACCGTGGCATGCAGATACCAGCCCAGCTTCATGCGGCGCGGCGCCGGGCCAGCCTCAGCAGGGCATGGGGCGAAACTGCAGGGTCATGGTTGCAGGACATACGAGACTCCTTCGGTGCGGGTTGGGGGAAAGCCGTCGGCTGTCTCAGAGAGCCAGCAGCTGGTGCCAGAACCAGTCGCCGATCAGCCGGCCCGGCACCAGCGTGAAAATGCCCGCCGTCACGCAGGCGCCGAAGTAGAGCTTGCGCATGGTGCGGCTGTGCTGGGCGATGCGGCCCCGGCTCAGGCTCCAGAATGCATAGGCCAGGCCTGCCAGCGTCAACGGGATCAGCAGGTGGATGGGCGTGAAGCCCTGCCAGTTGGGCAGCTTGTGGTCGCGGATGAAGATGGCGGTGATTGCAGTGGCCAGCATCAGCAGCACAAATGCATAGCCCGCGGCGCGGTGCAAACGTGGCTTTGCTGTCGAACCGCTACGGCGGGCCCACAGGGCGACGGGGCCGATGGCCGTGGCAGCGATGGCGCAGCCCATGTGGGCGGCGATCAGAGGTGTGAGTTGCATGGTCGGTAGCCTTCGGTGCGAGGGAGCGATGAGCGCACTTTGGCTCCGGGCCGCGGCGGCGGCCATGTGTTTGCGACGGAATGCCGATCGGGCGGCGCGAACGGCGGCAGGCTGCGATGAAACGGTTCAGGCCGATCCCCCGGTGGCCGGCAAGGCTTGATCACGGTTGTCTCATTTCCCGGGCATTGATGCCTGGGAGCGGCCGGGTGGCAATAAAAAACGCCATGGTCCGGGAACCATGGCGTTTTCGGGAAGCGTTCTCGGCCTGGAGGCGCGAAGCGTGTCAGTCCTTCTTCAGGCACTCGCTCATGAAGGCCTTGCGCTCGTCGCCCTTCTTGCCGGCCGCATCGGCGTTGCAGGATTTCATGCGTTCCTGCTGGCGTTTCTTGCCGTCGGACAGGCAGGACTTCATGAACTCCTTGCGTTCATCACCTTTCTTGCCGGCGGCTTCGGTGTTGCACGTGCCCATCAGTTTCTGCTGGGCGGTTTGGGGCTTGTCGCCAGCGGCCATGCTCATGCTGCAAGCCAGGGAGACTACTGCCAGGACAACGAGTTTTTTCATGATGGAGTGGTATTGAAAACGCCGACAGCCGGCGCGTCGCCATTGCAGCACAGCTTCATGCCTTTGCCTATGCATTTGCCCCGCGCCTTGTAAAAATTTGCGATTTGCGGCGCCACCATGGGGGCCGACACGAAGGCTGCAAACGGCGCGTGGATAATGGGCGGCTTTTGTTTTCTACCCAGTTCGAAGGACGATTCGCGTGGATACTTTACTGCTGCTCAAGGCGGCCATCATGGGCATTGTGGAGGGCCTGACCGAGTTCCTGCCCATTTCCTCCACGGGACACCTGATTTTGGCCGGCTCGCTGCTGGGCTTTGACGATGCCAAGGCCAAGGTGTTCGACATCGCCATCCAGACCGGCGCCATCTTCGCCGTGATCCTGGTCTACTGGCAGAAGATCCGCACCACGCTGGTGGAGCTGCCCTCCAGCCGCCAGGCGCAGAAGTTCGCGCTTAATGTCTTGATCGGCTTTCTGCCGGCCGTGGTGCTGGGACTGCTGTTCGGCAAGTTCATCAAGGCCCACCTGTTCACGCCCGTCGTGGTGGCCACCACTTTCATCCTCGGCGGCTTCATCATCCTGTGGGCCGAAAAGCGCCAGACCCGGGCCGTGCGCGTGCAGGCCGTGGAAGACATGACGGCGCTGGACGCGCTGAAGGTCGGCCTTGTGCAGTGCCTGGCCATGATTCCCGGCACCAGCCGCAGCGGCGCCACCATCATCGGCGGCATGGTGCTGGGCCTGTCGCGCAAGGCCGCCACGGACTTCTCCTTCTTCCTGGCCATTCCCACGCTGATCGGCGCGGGCGTCTACAGCCTCTACAAGGAGCGCCACCTGCTGTCCATGGGCGACGTGCCCTTGTTCGCCGTGGGCCTGGTGTTCTCCTTCATCAGCGCCTGGCTGTGCGTGCGCTGGCTGCTGCGCTATATCTCCAGCAACAGCTTCGTGCCCTTTGCCTGGTACCGCATCGCCTTTGGCATCATCGTGCTGGTCACGGCCTTCACGGGCGTGGTGAGCTGGCACGATGCCTGAGCGGGACGCTGCCATATGAATGAAAAGCCACCGCAGGGTGGCTTTTCCATTGGGAGAAGTCGTGACGCCGGCCCGGCTGCACCGGGACGGCAATCCCGGCACCATCGAGGCGCCAGACTCGGAATCATGAAAACGTTCATTGCTCTTCTTCGCGCCGTCAATGTCGCAGGCACCGGCAAACTGCCGATGGATGTATTGCGCAGCATGTGCGAGCAGACCGGCTTCGCGAACGTGCGCACCTATATCCAGTCCGGCAATGTCGTTTTCGACACGGCCATGCCGGCCAGCGCCGTGCAACGGGAACTGGCGGCGCGGCTGCAGGACTATTGCGGCAAGCCTGTGGGCGTGATCCTGCGCGATGGCGAGCAGATGCGCAGCGTGCTGGCGCGCAATCCGTTTCCCCATGCGGACCCGGCAAAGGTGGCCGTGCTGTTTCTCGATGCGGCACCGGCGCCGGATGCTGTTCAGGCAGCCAAGGGCCAGACGGACGAAGAGGTGGTGACGGGCGACCTGGAGGTGTTCATTCACTATCCGTCCGGCATGGGCCGGTCCAAGCTCCGATTGCCCGCGGCAACTGTCGGCACTGCGCGCAATCTGAATACCGTGGCCAGGCTTGCGTCGATGGCTCTGGGCGGAAAGTGACCGGCTCCATGGGGGGCGTTCATCTTCATCCGGGCCAGGCGGTACCTGCGCCGGCTATGCTCCATATGGCCAGGAGGGCTGTTTCGGCCTCTGGCGACCAAAATAAGCCCTCGCCAAGGCATCGGCGCAATCCCAATGGAACAGCGTGGACCTTACTGCGATCTGTGCGTCAAATATTCAGTGAGCAGATTCACCCCATGTTTTTCGGGAGTTTCCGGCACCAGCAGGCCAATTGCGGCCAGGGTGGAAGGAAACTGCAGCGCCAGCACTTGCAGCCAGCCGGCCTGTACAAAGGGCTGAACCACACTGAGCGGCGTCAGTGCCACTGCATCCGTGGTGCGCAGATATTCCAGCAGCATGGGCAGAGAACGCGTGATCAGCGGCGAGCGCTGCGGTGGCTGCCCGCAGGACTCGAATAAATGCTCGAAAGCCGCGTGCATCTGCGTGGAAAGGGGGGCCAGAACCCATTGCTGCCCAAGCATCTGGTGTGCATGCAAGACACGCTTGCGATGCAGCGGATGGGAGGGCCCTGCCACTGCAACCACGCTGTCCTGCAGCAACGGAACGAAACGTGTACCGCTGGCTGGCGTTGCGGGTTCGCGCACAAGCACCATATCGAGCGTGCGCGCCGCCAGCGCAGCCAACAGCGCATGGTGGCCGTCTTCCACCACTTCCACACGCAATTGCGGATTCTGCTGAAGAAACGGGCCAAGCTCTCGGCCTAGAAAACCCGACAAGGCCCCTGTAATCGCCCCCACGCTGAGCACGCCCTGTGCGCCTTCGGCGGCGGCCGCCAGCATTTCTGCGCAGCCGGTGAGCGAGCCCAGCATGCTGCGCAGCAACGGCAGCAGGTCGCGGCAGATCAAAGTGGGACGCACTCCGCGCGCATGGCGCTCGAAAAGTGGCAAATCCACCATTCGCTCCAGTTCGGACAAGGCTTTGGTCGCCGACGACTGTGTTTGCCCCACCACCTCGGCTGCGCGCTGGATGCTGCCCAGGTCGGCAATCAGCACAAGCAGCTGCAACTGGCGTAGCCGTGTGCGTGCCAGCAACCGGTTGAGCAAGGCCGAGGAGCGCCCGGAATGAGGTAGATGCGAGGTAGTCATGGATTGCATAGCTAAGTGCAATTTAGCACTTAAAAGATGGATGTCATGCCTCAGACTTGTCCCATCCGCGATCGAGGATCGCCGCCCATAAGGAGACAAGTCATGACCTCTGCGCCCCCTTCAACTGTCCGTCGCTGGCTCTGCACGGCGGCCACCGCCTGCGCGGTCTGGGCCCTGGCTGCCCCTGCCATGGCGGCCGGCTTTCCGGACAAGCCCATCACCTTGGTCGTCCCGTTCGCTTCGGGTGGTTCCATCGATGCCGCCATCCGCATAGTGCAGCCCAGGCTGTCGGCTGAACTGGGCCAGCCCGTGGTGATCGAAAACCTCGGCGGTGCTGGCGGAGCCCTGGGGGCAGCCAAGGTGGCCAGTGCCGCCAAGGACGGATACACGTTGCTGGTGGGCTCCATCAACGATGTGGTGCTGGTACCCGTGCTCAACAAAAACGTGCGCTACGGCCCCGGGGACTTTGCGCCCATCGGCCCTATCAGTTCGAATTCGCCCCTGCTGGTGGCCCGCAGGGATTTGCCCGCGAATGACCTGGATGGCGTGATCTCTGCATTGCGTTCCAAGCCGGAATCCATCAGCTACGGCAGTCCTGGCATGGGGACCATGCAGCATCTGGTCATGGAGGACCTGCAGCAGCGCGCCCATGTGCGGATGCTGCATGCACCGTACAAAGGCGCCGGCCCGCTGCTGACGGATTTGCTGGGCGGCCAGATCGACCTGGCCGTGATGGTGCCGGCTACTGCCTTGCCGCATATTGAAGCCGGTCGCATCAAGGTTCTGGGGGTGGCCAGTTTGCAGCGGCAGCCCATGATCAAGAACATTCCCACGCTCAACGAGGGCAAGATCGTCAAGGGGCTGGAGATGAACGGCTGGATGGGTCTCCTGGCTCCAAAGGGTGTCGCGCCAGATCGCATAGCGCGCCTGAAGACGGCGCTGGAAGCGGCGCTTGCGGCAAAAGGCGTACCCGGGCAGCTGACGGCCATGGGCATGCAGGTGGCCACGGCGGCCGAGCAGCGCCAGTTCGCCGACCAGATTGCACGCGACGAGGCCAAGGCCCGCAGCTTGAGCGTGAAACTGCAATAGGGGCACGCCATGCCAATCATTCAAGCCATTGCCGACAACGCCGAGTTCCGTCAGATTCGCCGCGATCTGCATGCCCATCCTGAACTGGGATTTCAGGAAGAGCGCACGAGCGCGCTGGTGGCCGACTCCCTGCAGCGCTGGGGCTATGAGGTCACGCGCGGCGTGGGCGGAACAGGCGTGGTCGGCTCGCTCAGGCGCGGCCAGGGCGCGCGCCGCATAGGCCTGCGCGCCGACATGGACGCTTTGCCCATGCAGGAACTCAATACCTTCGCACACCGTTCACGGCACGCAGGCCGCATGCACGCCTGCGGCCATGACGGCCACACGGCGATACTGCTGGCAGCCGCCTGGTACCTGGCCCAAAGCGGCAGGTTCGACGGCACGCTGCACTGCATTTTCCAGCCCGCCGAGGAAGGTGGGCAGGCGGGTGCCCGCGCCATGATCGAGGACGGGCTCTTCGAGCGCTTTGACTGTGATGCCGTCTTCGGCCTGCACAATGCGCCGGGGCGTGCCACAGGGAGCTTTGGCGTGCGCGCCGGACCATTCATGAGTTCCAGCAATCGCTTCCGCATCGACCTGAAAGGCAAGGGAACCCATGCATCGCAGCCCGACACCGGTGTGGATCCCCTGATGTGTGCGGGCCAGATCCTCATGGGCCTGCAGACCATCATTTCGCGCAACCGCACGCCCGACGATGCCGCCGTGCTTTCCGTCACGCAGATCCATGGCGGCGATGCCGTCAACGTGATTCCCGACAGTGCCTGGCTGGGCGGCACCGTGCGCACCCAGGCCGCAAGCACGTTGGACATGATCGAGCAGCGCATGAAGGAGATCGTGCAAGGATCGGCCATGGCCTATGGCTGCGAAGCGCAGTGGCACTTTGAGCGAAGCTATCCGGCGCTGGTCAATGACCCCGAGCAGACTGCGTTTGCGGTATCGGTCATGCAGGAGGTCGTGGGGGCCGAGCGGGTGGACGCCCAGGCCCCCCGACTGACCAATTCCGAGGACTTTGCCTTCATGCTGCAGCAACGTCCCGGCTGCTATGTATTGCTGGGCAATGGCGAAGGCGGCCACCGCCTGCCCGGCCATGGCCCTGGTCCCTGCCAGGTGCACAACCCCTCGTATGACTTCAACGATGCATTGATTCCCGTCGGGGCCAGCTATTTTGTGCGACTGGCGGAGAGTTTCCTGAAGTGAAGAGCGACAAGGCAAGCATTGGTGCTGACATCGGCTGTTGGGCCGTCGTCTGCATCGGTACCCGATGATCGCGGTGCAAGCCTGGCCAGGAGGCCGCGATACAGCCACGGTTGACGGCAATTGCCCAAGGCGGGCCTGACCGGAAAAAACCAAGGGCTGCAATGGGTCGAGGCTGTGTGGAAACGCAAAAAACTATTAATGGCTGAACAATCCAACTGGCAGATTTCAGGCAAGCACGACTGAGGCGCCTTCGACGCCAAGA
>NZ_JBANEL010000035.1:0-30835 GCF_040187735.1 Comamonas sp. w2-DMI
CCAGCGCGCGCGCGCCGGCGGCCGCAGCGCTGCGGGAGCCGCGGCGCCCGTGCGCTGCAGCACGGCGGCCTGCAGCGGGATCGTCGTTGCGCGTCTGCAGGCTGCAGCCGCGCGTGTAGTACAGCATGTCCATGGCCGCGAGGTCCACCTCTTCGGCGGCGCTGATGTAGCGCACCGCCGCTTCGTAGCGGCCGTTGCCGGCCTTGATGGCCTGCACCAGGCCGTCGCCGTCCAGGCTGGGCGCGCGCAGCTGGGCCACGCGCAGCCCTTCGGTGGCCGCCGCATAGCGCTGCGCGCTGCTCTTGAGCTCGTTCTGGTTCAGCTTGTACTGCTCCAGCACGGTCTGCTGCTCCAGCTGCAGCTTGCTCTGGGTCTGCGCGTACTGCTCGGCCGCCTCGTCATACTGGCCCTGCAGCTTGGCCGCCATCGCGTCCTTCTGGCTGCGCCACTGCAAGGGAATGGACACATCCACGGCCACGGCCGTCGCATGGCCGGGGCTGCCCCCGAAATCCTTGCTCAGGCTCTGGCTCAGCTGCACGCCCCCGATCACGCCGCCATAGCGCGTGTGCCGGGCCTGCTCCCGCGTGCCTTCCATCGCATAGCGCGCGGATTCCAGCGCGGGATGCGTATTGAGCGCATCCTGCAGCACGGCCGGGCTCATGCAGGCCTGCGGCATGGCCAGCGCCGGCACGGGCTGGGGGCGCAGATGGCGGCCGGTGAGGAAACCCATTTGCTGCAAGGCGGCACGCTGCACTTCCCTCTCCCTGGCCACGCGGTTCTGCGCAGCCTCGTAATAGCCCTGCAGGTCCAGCCCTTCCGAGCGCAGCATGTGGCCGCCAGCCACGCGCTCCTGCAGCCTGCCTTCGATCTGGGTGCGCGTGGACAGATAGGCCTGCGCCACCTGCTCGCGCTGCTGGCTGCGCAGATAGCGCACATACAGCCGTCCCAGCTCCGTCACGGCCTGTGCCTGCAGCAGCTGGGTCTGCGCGGTGCTGCTCAGCTGCTCGGTCCTGGCCTCCAGCACGCTGCGCCGGCGTGCTTCCTCGGCGCCCAGGAAGCTCCAGCGCAGGCCGGCCTGGCCCGCCAGGCGGCTGTAGTTGCGGTTCAGGGTGTCCGTCACCGGCTCCTTGGCGCGCGTGAGGCTGGTGGCCGCGACGAGCCGCACGCCGTTGTCCGACTCGACCAGCTTGAGATTGCTGCTGGCCACATGCTCCTTGAGGCGCGCCAGGCGCACGGCAGGGCCCTGCTCCGCGCTCCAGGCCAGCAGATCGGACCAGCTCCAGGGCTGGCCTGCGTCGGCGGCAGAGGCGGGTGCGGCCGGCGCCGCGGACACCGCCGTCTGCGCGCTCGTGCCCAGCGCGCCGGCCAGCAGGCCCGCGCCGATCAGGCCGCTCAGCGCGCGGACACGGTACGGCCTACCCGACAGGGAATGAAGGAAAAATGGTTTCATGCGTTGGTTTTTAGAATTTGTTCTTGCGCAGCACCCAGCTGGGTGCCATGGACGAATCCAGATGCGAATGGGTCAGCGCCTCCACCAGGATGGCGTAGCCGCTGTGCACCCGCGTCACGAAGGCGAAGAGCGGAAACAGCGGCAGGTACGGCAGATAGGACAGGTCCAGCCGGACGCGCTCCGACACCGTGGCCAGATAGACCAGGTAATAGGCGAGCAGCAGCACCAGGTAGCCCAGGTACACGAAGGCCAGCGTGCCCAGCACGATGCCCAGCGGCTGGATGAACAGCAGCAGCGCCAGCGAGCCCACGATCAGATAGGGCAGCACCAGCTGCATGAGCAGGCCGTTGACCAGGGTGAACAGGAAGTTCGGCCAGCCCAGCAGCGAAGGCCGCAGATTGAAGCGGTACTTGCGCACGAACAGGTAGTACATGTCCCCGTCCCAGCGCACGCGCTGCCTGAAGAACACGCGCCAGGATTCCGGCGCGTCGGTATGCCCCATGGCATGCGGCTCGAACTTGATGCGCATGCCGCGGTGGCGGCCGAAGTACTGCTTGATGCGCAGCGTGATGTCCAGGTCCTCCGCCGTTCCCGCATCCCAGCCGCCCAGGTGCCGGACCAGCGAGGTCCGGAACACGCCGAAGGCGCCCGAGATGTTGTTGACGATGTTGAACTCGGACAGCCCGGTCTTGCCGCCGCTGATGGAGAGCATGTATTCCAGCCCCTGCAGCTTGGTCACCAGGTTCTTGCCCTGGTTGCGCACGCGCAGGTTGCCGGCCACGCCCGCCACCCGCGGATCGTCGAAGTGGCGCGTGGCGTTCTCCACCATGTCGTTGTCGAACGAGGTATCGCCGTCCAGCGCCATCACCACGTCGCCGGTGGCCAGTGTCAGCCCCGCGTTCAGCGACGAGACCCGGCCGCCGCGCTGCCACTTGGGCAGCACGGCGACTTCGCGCCCCTCGACGCCTTCCCAGCGCCTGGCCTCGGACAGCGCCGCCTGCAGCGTGTCGCTGTTCTTGATGGCTCCGTCGATGATGGGAATGATCTGGATGCGCCCCGCATAGCGCTGGTTCACCAGCGAGCTGATGGTCTTGCGCACATCCTCGCCCTCCGAGTAGCAGGTGATGAGGCAGGACACGGACGGGTACTGCAGGCGCCGGGCCGGAGCGCGCCAGTGGCGCAGCCCGTAGCGCAGCATCCCGCCCACGACCAGCGCATAGAACGGCAGCTCCAGCAGGACCACGAACGGGAACAGGTTGAAGGCCAGATCCCATGCGCCCCGCGTGCTGAAGCTGTGCGCCAGCAGCCAGAACGATTCGACAAACTGCTGCCACATGGTCAGGCCTCTTGCAGCGTGCCGGCCTGCATCTTCTGCATCAGGTTGCTGGCGGACGGGGCTTCCTTGCCGCCGGTCACGGCCTTGACCTCCATGCTGCGCAGGCGCACGGACAGGGCCAGGTGCTTGGACTCTCCCTCTTCCTGCGCCAGCTTCTCCATGGCTTTTTCGATGCGGCTTTGCAGGCCCTGCGGCATGGTGTAGGGCAGGATGACCCACAGGCTGTGCTCGTCCACGCGGGTGATCAGGTCGGACTCGCGCAGCTGCGCATTCAGGCGCACGGCGAATTCGTCCAGCAGCTCGGTGATCTGCCAGGAGCTGAGCTGCTGGTCCGGCAGGCCGGTGTGCTCGAGCTCCATGCGCATCAGGTGGAAGCTGAACTGGGGGTTGCGCGCCTGGATGTCGCTGGCCCAGTCCAGCATGCGCTTGAAGCCCTGCGGGTCCACATAGTTGCGCGCCTTCAGCGGCGGATAGGCCTCGCCCACGCCGCCATTGCGCACGGACTGGCGCCCGCTGGCGCTGAGCATCAGCGTGCCGACCTCGCGCACCTCCAGCTCGTCGGGCGTGCTGGTGCGCGCGCAGTCCAGGCAGCGCGCCTGCACCATGGAGTCGACCGAGGAGCGCTGGCAGCTGCGGCAGTGGTACTGGGCCAGCGGCTTGTCATAGTCCACGCCGATGTGGCGCAGATGCACATGGCATTTGGGGCAGGCCAGCGTGCCGCCCTCGACGAACTGCGATTCGGCGCTGACATGGCCGCAGGCAAAGCAGTGCAGCGTCGGTTCGCGGCGGATGTCCAGGCTCTGGCAATGCGGGCACACGTCCACGAAGTGGATGTGGGCCGAGCCGCAGCCCGAGCACAGCCGGGTGCGGTCCACCAGGCCCTCGGAGCGCAGCAGCCCGCGGCGGCGCAGCTCCTCGAGGGTCTGCGAAACATTCTCCTGCGCGCAGGCCAGCTGCTCCGCCACCGGATAGCGGTAGAGCTGGTCGCTGTCGCGGTCGAGCAGCGGCCGAAAGCCCGCCTGCTGGCCGCGCTCGTAGAGGAAATACAGCAGGCGCTCCTCCAGCCCCAGCACGTCGCCGGGGTCGGGCAGGGTCTGGCGGCGCAGCGCCATGCCTTCGGTGATTTCGCGCGCCCGCTCCACGCTGCACAGCGCATCCACATACAGCTGCGCATCGCGCAGCGCCGGCTCCGCGAAGACCGGCAGGTTCCACCAGTCGCTCTGGCGGATGCGATGAAGCCAGTTGCGCCAGACCTGGTGCGGTACGGAGCGCAAGTAAATACCCTGCGGTTGCACGCCGGAGCGCATCAGCGCGTCCAGATCGGGGTAGGTGACAGACCGCTCTGACTCAGGGGCTGCTGCTGTGGTGAGCGGCCCCAGAAATACCAAGCTGGCCTTGGTGCGGATGGCTGTATCCATCAGACTCTCCTCTGTAGTGTGCGCCAGGCTGTACAAGCCCGGGGCGCGGTTTCGGAGAGGTCATTTTTTCGGCAGTCCGTGACGCTTCGCCTACCGTTTTCATAGGTTTTAAATTTTGAAAACCAAGTTGCCGTTGGCGAACAAACAGGCCCCCTCTCCGTTACCGCTACATCCACATACAGAGTCGAAAAACCGGGGCGTCCGCGGCCTGCCGATCCGGGTTTTCAACCACCCTGCTCCCACTGTGGTCACCCTAGTGAGGGCGCGATTCGACACAAAAATCCACCTTCGATACACATGAGCAGCGTTTCGTCGGGAACTGTTGGCAGACATGTAAACATGAACCGCCGTTCTGGCACGCCCGCAGGTAACATTTGCTGCACCCAATAACCCCAGGAATTGCCAAAAGTAGTCCAAAGGCTTGTTTTCATGAAGGAAAAAAGCGCCACCTTCCGGCGCGGGGCTGGCCGGCCAGGCCGCCAAAGCAGGGGACAATAGGCGTTTTTCTGGATTCGCACGACATGACCGACAGCCAACGCCCCGAACTTCCCGACCACCTGTCCATCGACCCGCGCAGCCCCCACCATGTGGCGGCCGTGTTCGAGCACGACATCGGCATCCGCTTCAACGGCAAGGACCGCTTCGATGTGGAGGAATACTGCGTGAGCGAAGGCTGGATCAAGGTGCCGGCCGGCAAGACGCTGGACCGCAAGGGCAAGCCGCTGCTGATCAAGCTCAAGGGCACGGTAGAGGCCTACTACCGCTAGGAACTCCCCCGGTCTCCGGGGCCCGCGGCACCTTGGCGCGGCAAGGCCGGCGCCGGCCGGATCCGCGCTCCAACGCCGCGACCGCCCGCTCAGCGCTGCGGCCCGGCCGCCGCGTCCGCCGGACCGGCAGTAGCGCGCCGGCTCTGGATTTCCTCCAGGCGCGCGGCGGCCTCCTCGCCCTTCATCTCGCCCACCCTGGCGCGCACGGTGGCATCCATGTACTGGCGGATGAAATCGTCTCCCACGCGCCAGTCCTGGCCCTCCTGCACGAAGTCGAAGCTGCCCTCCAGCACCGCCCACTCGCTGCGCCCCAGGGCGGCCAGCAGGCGGTCGCGGTACTCGGCCTGCAGGCGGCACGACCATCTTCCCTCGCCCAGCGGCCGGCATGCGCCCAGCGGCTGGATGTTGCGCACGGCACCGCGCGCAATGCCTTCGGCCGGCGGCACGTCCGCGGCATCCCCCCGGCGTTGCCGCTTGTCCATGGGCTGCGCGGGCCGCATCTTCTCGAAGCTTTCCACGCCCTGTTCGAAGGCCGCGGCCAGGCGCCGGGCACCGGCCGGCTGCCCCGCCTCGATGGGGCGGCCGTCGGCATCGACCTGGCTGTAGCGCGCGCGCAGGACGCGCGGATGGCCGCTCTCCACCGCCATCCGCCCTTGCCCGTCCGGCGCGATGGTGTAGGCCATCGTGGAGGATTGCTCGCCGATCTTCACCGTGGCCACGCAGCCGCGCGAACGCTGGGCCTTGAGGTAGCCCAGCTCCTCGACATCCGAGAACGTGGCCGTGAACATGTCCGAGGCGGGCGGCTCGGCGGACAGGAGCTTCTTCATGCGCGCGCGGAACATGCCCATGCGCAGGGCCTGCTGGATGCCGGCGTCGTCGCAGCGCGGCGGCGCGGCCGGTACCAGCACATACCAGGCCACGGCCGCCGCCAGGGCCGCCGCACCGCCCAGGGCCAGCCAGGGCAAGCGCGGGCGCGCCTGCTGCCGAAGCTGCGCGATCTCCTGCTGCATGGCCGCCCGCATTTCCTGCAGCGCCTGCCGGCGCGTGGCATTTCCGGCAAACATGCCTTGCGACACCGCCAGTTCCTCCATCTCCTCCAGGTCCTGCACCGACAGAATCCGCTCGTGCATCAGCCACAGCAGGACGCCGCCGAGGCTGCCAGGGGGCTCGCATTCCAGGTCCTGCAGCCGCGTGCGCGCCTGCGCATGGTGGTCCGGGCGGATCACGCCTTCGGCGAGCAGACGGTCGAGAACGGGAGTGGCGCTGGAATCCATGGGCGAGGAGGGGCAGACAGGCGGGCAGGCCGCAGGCGCGGCTCCGGGACGCGCCATGGTAGCGCCCGCGCATGGGCCGCCATGTAGGCGGGCATGGATGGAATGCCGCAGCTGCCCGGCTCGCTTCGCTTCTTAAAAAAGAGCATCTTGCGCTGAATCCACAAGGAATTCTTCAACAGAATTCATGAAATTCCTTGCAGGCAGTGCGCAAGCAGCTCTTTTTTCATGAGCAGGCAGCCCTGCGCCTGCCTGCTTCAGCGCCGGCTCCGCCCGCGATCATGCCAGCGCCTCGGCCGGGCCGAAGAACTCGTAGCGCACCTGCTTGTCGGGCACGCCCACATTCCGCAGCAGGCGGCGCAGCACGCGCATGAACGGACGCGGGCCGAGGAAGTACACGTCGGCATCGCGCGAGGCGGGCAGCCATTCGTTGAGCTGCTGCTCGGACAGATAGCCGACGGCATCGGCCTGGTCCTCGGGCACGGCGCGGTCGTAGCAGTAGTAGCGCGTGAGCTGCGGATGCTCGGCGGCCAGCTGGTCGATGCGCTCGCGGAAGGCATGGACCGAGCGCTCGCGCGCGCAGTGGATGAAGGTCACGGGACGCCGGGCGGCCAGCGCCGTGGCCAGCATGGGCAGCGTGGGCGTGATGCCGACGCCGCCGCTGATCAGCACCAGCGGCTTGTCGCTGTCCTGCAGCGTGAAGTGGCCGGCCGGCGGGAACAGCTGCAGCGTGTCGCCCGCCTGCACCTGGTCGTGCAGGAAATTGGACACCTTGCCGCGGGGCTCGCGCTTGACGCTGATGCGCAGGCTCCTGCCGTTGGCCGGTGCCGACAGCGAGTAGTTGCGGCGCTGCTCCTGGCCGTCCACCGTCACGCGCAGGCCGATGTACTGGCCCGGCAGGTGGGCAATGACCTTGCCGCCGTCGGCGGGCACCAGGTAGAAAGACGTGATCTCGGCGCTTTCCTGCACCTTCTTCTCGACGGTGAAGGCGCGCTCGCCGCGCCAGCCGCCTTCGGCCTGGGCCGTGCGGTCGTACACGCTGCGCTCGGCGGCGATCAGGATGTCGGCCAGCTGCTGGTAGGCCGCGCCCCAGGCGGCCAGCACCTCGTCGGTCGCGATCTCGGCGCCCAGCACCTCGCGGATGGCGCGCAGCAGGCAGGTGCCGACGATGGGGTAGTGCTCGGGCTGCACCTGCAGCGCCACGTGCTTGTTGACGATCTGCGCGGGCAGGTCGCCCAGGGCTTCGAGCCGGTCAATGTGCTTGGCATACATCAGCACGCTGTGGGCCAGCGCACGCGGCTGGGCGCCGCTTTGCTGGTGGGCCTGGTTGAACAGCGGGCGCACTTCGGGATGCTCGCCCAGCATGGTGTTGTAGAAATGGGTGATCAGCGCCTCGCCGCCGGTCTCGAGCAGCGGTACGGTGGATTTGACAATGGCGCGTTGGTTCTCGGTCAGCACGGAAAAACTCCTTGGTCGTGGCCCGCCCGCTGGCGGGATCGGCAAGAACATTGCAATCGCCGTGCCAGCCAATGGCTTCTTCCAGAACAAGGACTTGCGCCATGCACAGTCAAATCGACACCATCCAGTTGTAGACTTTATGACATCAATCAGTGTCGTTATGACTACATCCAATATTCTCAACGCCGTCATCCCGCTGGTGGCCGACCTGGCCCAGGACCTGCCCGAGCGCGAACGCCTGCGCCGCCTCCTCGCCGCGCTGCGCACCCTGCTGCCCGCCGATGCCGTGGCCCTGCTGCGCCTGGACGGGGAGTGGCTGCATCCCGTGGCCATCGACGGGCTGGTGCCCGATACCCTGGGCCGGCGCTTCCGGCTGGCCGAGCATCCGCGCTTTGCCCAGCTGCTGGCCGCCGGCCAGGCCATGCGCTTTGCGCCCGACAGCCCGCTGCCCGACCCCTATGACGGCCTGGTGGCCAACCACGGCCAGACCATTGCCCATTTGCATGTGCACGACTGCATGGGCTGCGTGCTGCAGGCCGGCGGCCTGCCCTGGGGCCTGCTCACGCTCGATGCGCTGGAGCCCGGCCGCTTTGCCGACCCGGCCTCGCTCGCGCTGCTGCAGGCCTTCAGCAACCTGGCCGCAGCCACCGTGGCCACGGCCGAGCGCGTGCACCAGCTCGCGCAGCTGGCGCGCTCGGCGCGCGCCCCCGCCTCGGGCCATCCGGCCGCCAGCGGCGAGCGCGAAATGCTGGGCCACAGCCCTGCCATGCGCCAGCTGGCCAAGGATGTGGCCCTGGTCGCGGCCAGCGACCTGAGCGTGCTCATCACCGGCGAGACCGGCACGGGCAAGGAACTGGTGGCCCGCGCCGTCCACGCCCAATCGGGCCGCGCCGGCCAGCCGCTGATCAGCATCAACTGCGCGGCACTGCCCGACAACCTGGTGGAAAGCGAACTCTTCGGCCATGTGCGCGGCGCCTTCACGGGCGCGCTGTCCGAGCGCAGCGGCAAGTTCGAGCAGGCCCACCACGGCACGCTGTTCCTCGACGAGGTGGGCGAGCTGTCGCTGCCCGTGCAGGCCAAGCTGCTGCGCGTGCTGCAAAGCGGGCAGCTGCAGCGCCTGGGCTCGGACCGCGAGCACCATGTGGACGTGCGCGTGATCGCGGCCACCAACCGCGACCTGGCCGAGGATGTGCGCGCCGGCCGCATGCGCGCCGACTTCTACCACCGCCTCAACGTCTATCCGCTCAGCGTGCCGCCGCTGCGCGAGCGCGACAGCGATGTGCTGCTGCTGGCCGGCTACTTCCTGGAGGAAAACCGCTCGCGCCTGCAGCTGGGCGGGCTGCGGCTCGACGCTGGGGCCCAGTCGGCCCTGCTCACGCATGACTGGCCCGGCAATGTGCGCGAGCTGGAGCACCTGATCAGCCGGGCCGTGCTCAAGGCCCTGAGCCGGGGCAACACCGGCAGCGCGCCGGCGCGCGGCGGCTCGCGCCCGCGCATCGTGACGCTGGGCGCCCATGACCTGTGGGATGGGAGAAACGCGCGGGAGGCGGGCACCGCGCCCGCCCTGGCCGCGTCGCCGGCCCTGCCGGGCCTGGCCGTGACGGACCTGCCTGCCGCAGCGCCAGCCGGCCTGCGCGAGGCGGTGGCCGCCTATGAGCGCGACCTGGTCAGCGCCAGCCTGGCACGCCACCACGGCAGCTGGGCCGCCGCAGCGCGCGAGCTGCAGATGGACCGCGCCAACCTGCAGCGCCTGGCCAGGCGCCTCGGCATCAGGCGCTGATGCCCGCCGGGCCGGTCAGCGGCTCTTGACGTCCAGCAGCTCCACGTCGAAGTTGAGCGTGGCGTTGGGCGGAATCACGCGGCCCGCGCCGCGGCTGCCGTAGGCGATGGAGGGCGGGCAGGTCAGCTTGGCCTTGCCGCCGACCTTCATCTTCTGCAGGCCCTCGGTCCAGCAGGGAATCACGCCATTGAGCGGAAAGTCGATGGGCTGCTGGCGCGCATAGGAGCTGTCGAACTCCTTGCCCGTTTCGGGAAAGTAGCCGCGGTAGTGCACCTTGACCGTGTCCGTGGCCTTGGGGCTGGCGCCCGTGCCTTCGGTGATGCTTTCGTAGACCAGGCCGCTGGGCGTGGTCACCGGCTGCGCCGCATGCGCGCAGAGGCCGGAAAACAGGGCTGCGGCCGCCAGGGCCCATGCCGCCTGCGATTTCAATGGCAGTTTCTTCATGGAAGTCCTTCTCGTGTTCAGGCCTTGGCCGGTGCAATGCCGATATCGTCCAGCGCCTTGGACAGATGGCCCACGCTGCGGTCCGGCTGGTGCCATTTCTCCAGGCCGAACAGGCCCAGGCGGAAGGTCTGGAAGTCCGGGCCTTCGTCGCACTGCAGGGGCACGCCCGAAGCGGTCTGCAAGCCGACCTTGAGAAAGGCGCGGCCGCTCTGGATCTCGGGGTCCGTGGTATAGCTGACGACCACGCCGGGCGACTTGAAGCCCTCGGCCGCCACGCTCGGGAAGCCCCGGGACTCGAGCAGCGCGCGCACCTTGGCGCCCAGCGCGATCTGCTCCTCGCGCACCTTGGCAAAGCCGTATTCGCGGGTTTCGAGCATCACGTCGCGCAGACGCACCAGCGCATCGGTGGGCATGGTGGTGTGATAGGCGTGCTGGCCTTTTTCATAGCCCTCGGCGATCTGCATCCACTTCTTGAGATCGCAGGAAAAGCTGGAGCTCTGGGTATGCTCGATGGCCTCTCGCGCGCGGGCCGAGAGCATGACCATGGCGCAGCAGGGCGAGCTGCTCCAGCCCTTTTGCGGCGCGGAGATCAGCACGTCCACGCCGGTCTTTTCCATGTCCACCCACATGGCGCCCGAGGCCACGCAGTCGAGCACGAACAGCGCGCCGACTTCGTGCGCCGCATCGGCCACGGTGCGCAGGTATTCGTCGGGCAGCAGAATGCCGCTGGCCGTTTCCACATGCGGCGCAAAGACGACCTTGGGCTTTTCGGCGCGGATGGCCGCGGCCACGTCCCCGGCCGGGCACGGCGCCCACGGGTCCTGGCTGCCCGGGCCCTGGCGGCGCGCCTTGCACACCACCGAGCCGCCGCCCAGCCCGCCCTCGTCGAAGATCTGCGTCCAGCGGTAGCTGAACCAGCCGTTGCGCACGATCAGCACTTTTTCCTTGTTGGCGAACTGCCGCGCCACGGCCTCCATGCCGAAGGTGCCGCTGCCGGGCACCAGCACCGCGGTATGGGCGTGGTAGACATGCTTGAGCGTGCCCAGGATGTCCTGCATCACGCCGATGAAGCGCTTGGACATGTGGTTGAGCGCGCGGTCGGTATAGACCACCGAGAATTCGAGCAGGCCGTCGGGATCGATATCGGGCAGAAGTCCGGGCATGGGTTATCTCCAGTCACAGGGGCCGCGCTGCGCTTGCCGAAGCCGCGGCCGGGGCCACGCCGGGCGCGGCCGGATATTGAGTCAAGACTTCCAGCTTAGCATGGGAAGACGGGCGTCCAGCGCCAGCAAGCAGCTCCGCGCGCGCGTCGTGGAGGGCGCCCGGCAGGCCCCCAAAACAAGGGCCGCAGCCTCCGGCAAGGCTGCGGCCTTCTTCCAGGGTCCGCCACGGCGGCTACCAGGTATCGACAAACCGCGTGGGCTCGTCGCGCAGGCGCGATCCGGCCAGCCCGCGCGCCAGCCAGGCACGCGTCTCGGCAGGGTCGATCACGGCATCGATTTCCAGCGTGCTGGCCATGTGCATGGCCTCGCCGTGGGCGTATTGCTGGGCCAGCAGCTTCTGGAACAGCGCATCGCGCTCGGCGCCTTCGGGCAGGGCTTCGAGTTCCTTGCGGAAACCCAGGCGCACCGCGCCTTCCAGGCCCATGGCGCCGAACTCCCCCGTGGGCCAGGCGACGTTGAAGATGGGCGCATGGAAGCTGCCCGCCGTCATGCCCATGGCGCCCAGGCCGTAGCCCTTGCGCAGCACCACGCTGAAGTACGGCACGCGCAGCTTGGCGGCCGTGACGAACAGGCGGCTGACGTGGCGCACCTGGCCTGTTTTTTCCACCTCGGGTCCGACCATGAAGCCGGGCGTGTCGACCAGGCTGACGATGGCGATGCCATGCGCATTGCACAGCTGCATGAAGCGCGCGGCCTTGTCGGCGGCATCGGCATCGATGGCCCCGCCCAGGTGCGAGGGATTGTTGGCCAGCAGCCCCACGGGGCGGCCCTCGATGCGCCCCAGCGCCGTGTGGATGCCGGCGCCAAAGCCCGTGCGCAGCATGAGCAGGCTGCCCTGGTCCACCAGGTGCGCCATGGCCGCGCGCGTGTCGTAGGCGCGCAGGCGGTTCTCGGGCACCACATGGCGCAGCAGCCGCGTATCAGGAGCATTCCATTCATGCGTGCGGCCCTGGAAGAACGAGAGGTAGTGCCGGGCCGCGGCCACGGCCCCGGCCTCGTCATCGACCAGGATGTCGATCACGCCGTTGGCATGCTGCACGCCGCTGGGACCGACCTGCTCGGGCTTGAACACGCCCAAGCCGCCGCCTTCGATCATGGCCGGCCCGCCCATGCCGATGGTGCTTGCGCGCGTGGCGATGATGACGTCGCTGCATCCCAGCAGCGCCGCATTGCCCGCGAAGCAGCGCCCGTGCGCGATGCCCACCACGGGCACCTGGCCCGACAGCGCCGCATAGGCAGCGAAGGTGTGCACATGCAGGCCTGCGACCACGGGCGTGTCGGTATCGCCGGGGCGCCCGCCGCCGCCTTCGGCGAATAGCACCACGGGCAGCTTCTGCTGCAGGGCAATGCCCAGCATGCGGTCGGTCTTGGCATGGTTGCGAGAGCCCTGGGTGCCGGCCAGCACGGTGGCGTCATAGGCCATGACCACGGCACGCGCCTTCTCCTCGCCGAACTGCGCGCGATTGATGGAACCCATGCCCGTGACCATGCCGTCGGCCGGCGTGTTGGCCACCAGATCCTCGATGCTGCGCCGGCGCGTCTGCGCGGCGATCGCCAGCGCGCCGTATTCGATGAAGCTGCCCTCGTCGCAGAGGTCGGCGATGTTCTCGCGCGCGCTGCGGCCACCCTGGGCATGGCGCTTGTCCATGGCCTGGGGCCGCGCCGCGTCCCGCGTGAAGGCATGGCGGTCCAGAACGCGCTGCAGGTCCGCGCGGATATGGTCCGGGTCCTGCGCCCGCTGCTCGGCCTGGGCATGGGCGGCATCGCCCTCGGCCGGCGCCAGCACCAGCAGCGGCTGGTCCTGCACCACGTAGCTGCCGGGCTCGGCCAGCAGCTGGCCCACGGTGCCGGCTCGGCTTGCCAGCAGCACATGCTGCATCTTCATGGCCTCGAGAATGCCCAGCTCGGCACCGCGCGGCACGCTGTCGCCCTCGGCCACGCTCCATTGCACGACACGCGCCGGCATAGGCGCGAGCACAGCGTTTTCAGGAGCATCCTGCGCTTGGCCCGCGGACATTTCAGATGCATTTCCATTTGGAACCGCATCATGGATTGCGCTGTCAGCTATCTTTTCGGAAGCAACCACCAGTTCCGGCAGCACCTCCTCCAGCCAGCGCGTGTGCACGGCCTGGCTGTCCATCTCGGGGCGCTGCGACAGCGCCCGCAGCAGGGCCAGATTGGTCGCCGGGCCCTGGATGCGGCATTCGGCCAGCGCGCGCTGCGAGCGCCGCAGCACATCGCCGAAGCGCGGCGCGGGGCTATGCACGACGAGCTTGGCCAGCAGCGTGTCGTAATGCGGCGAAGGGCTGGCGCCCTGCACCGCGTGGGAATCGATGCGTATGCCCGGCCCCTGGGGCCAGCGCAGGCCCGCGATGCGGCCGCTGCCCGGGCGCGAGCGGCCCTGCGCATCCAGCGTCTCGGCGTTGATGCGCCACTGCACGGCATAGCCGCGCGGCTGCGGCGGCGCGGCCGCATCCAGACCCAGGTCCGTCAGGTGCTCGCCCGCGGCGATGCGGATCTGCGCCTGCACCAGGTCCACGCCGAAGACTTCCTCGGTGATGGTGTGCTCCACCTGCAGGCGCGGGTTGGCCTCGATGAACACATAGGGCAGGCTGGCGGATTTCAGGTCCACCAGGAACTCGAAGGTGCCCAGGCTTTCGTAGCGCAGGCCGCCGGCCATGCGCAACGCGTCGCGCGTGATGCGCTCGCGCAGCGTCTGCGGCAGGCTGAGGCTGGGCGCGATCTCGACCAGCTTCTGGAAGCGCCGCTGCAGCGTGCATTCGCGCTCGCCCAGCGCCACGGGCCACTCGCTGCCGTCGCCCAGCACCTGGATCTCGATATGGCGCGCGCCCGTCATCAGGCGCTCCACGTAGACGCCATCCACGCCGAAGGCCGCGCGCGCCTCGCTGCGGCAGCGCTCGTAGGCCTCGGCCAGCTCGTGCGCCTGCGTCACCGCGCGCATGCCGCGCCCGCCGCCGCCGCCGATGGCCTTGACCATGATGCCGCTGGCGCCACCGGCCTGCTGCGCCGCGAAGAAGGCCTGGGCCTGCTCCAGCGTCACGGCCTCCTGGCTGCCGGGCATCAGGGGCACATCGCTTTGCAGCGCCAGCGCGCGGGCCCGGGCCTTGTCGCCCAGCAGCGCCAGCTGCTCTGGCGTGGGGCCGATGAAGCGTACGCCGGCCGCCGCGCAGGCCCTGGCGAAGTCCGCGTTCTCGCTCAGAAAGCCATAGCCCGGATGCAGCGCGTCGCAGCCATGCCCCCGCGCAATCTGCAGCAGCCGTTCGCCATCCAGGTAGGCGCCCGGGCCGCTGGCCCCCAGGGCCACGGCCTCGTCGGCGGCCGCCACATGCGGGGCCTGGGCATCGTCCTGCGCATACACGGCAAGGCTGGCCACGCCCAGCTCCTGCAGGGCTCTCTGGATGCGCAGCGCAATCTCTCCACGGTTCGCAATCAGTACTTTTTCAAACATTCGATTTCCAGTTCAGGAGTGGTTGCACAGGCGCGTTCGCTCGGACTTGCATCGGCAGATGTGAGCGGCACGTTTGCTTGAAGGAGGGAGGCCGGGTTTCGCCCTGGCAGGCGAGGTACTTTCTTGCCGCACAGCAAGAAAGTACCCAAGAAATGTGCCCCGTTGTCTGCGTCCCTGCGCTTCGCTCCGGGCAAACCTGCGTCACCCGATTCAGCCTGCGGTGCGCCCCAACTCGCTGCGCGCCTTGCAGCGCTTCGCTCAAACAAACGGGCGCAAGCCAGATCACGAAGCAACGCTGTCCTGCGGCAGCGTTGCCCGCCGCCTGAACCGGGCGCCGCAGGCGCAGCCAAAAAGGGGATAAGACACAGGAACCGGACTGAGCCGTTTTCACCCCCCTGTGTCTGTGCCTGCGGCACGAGGCTTGCGGGGTGGCGGCTGCACCGCAGAGTGCAGCCACCTCGTAGACTGACTCGCCGCCGTTTGTTTGAACGCAGCGCCGCATGTTCATATGTGGCGCTTAGTGAGTTGGGCGGCGCACTCCGCAAGCCTCGTGGCGCAGGTTGCCCGAAGGGCCGCAGACAGGGGGGGGCGTGTTATTTGGCTCCTTTCTTGCACGAGCAAGAAAGGAACCCGCCTGCCGGGGCGAGACCCGGATTCTGTCTTCAGCCTCAACATACGCGCATGCACAACAGAATGCCTCACTCGATATCCCGCAGGAATCGCCTCAGCACCTTGCCCGCGCCCGTCGCCGGCAGCGCATCGATGAACCGCACGTCGCGCGGCGCCTTGTAAGTGGCCATGTTGTCCCTGGACCAGGCCAGCAGCTCCTCGGCCTCCAGCGCCTGGCCGGGCTTTCTCACGATGAAGGCGCGCACCACCTCGCCCTTTTGCGGATCGGGCACGCCGATCACGGCGGCCTGCGCGATCGCCGGATGCTTGATCAGAATGGTCTCCACCTCCTCGGGGAACACGCTGTAGCCCGAGACCTTGATCATTTCCTTGAAGCGGCCGATGAAGGTGAGGTAGCCGTCGGCGTCGATGCGGCCCATGTCGCCCGTGTGGACCCAGCCGTTCTTCAGCGTCTTGGCCGTGGCCTCGGGCTTGTTCCAGTAGCCCTTGAAGTTGCCCGGGCCGCGGATGATGATCTCGCCCACCTCGCCCGTCGGCATCTGCGCGCCGGTCTCTGGGTCGATGATGCGGATCTCGTTGCCCGGCTGGGGCTTGCCGTGCGTGCCCCAGCGGATGGCGTCGCCGGGCATGGAGGTGTCCATGGTGTGGGTTTCGCTCAGGCCGTACGAGGCCTCGCTGGAGATGGCGTTGGGCGTGAAGCGCTTCCACTGCTCGGCCAGCTCCCGGGTATAGGTGATGCCGAAGCTGGTCACGGTATTGCGGCGCAGCGAGCTGAAGTCCATGTTCTCCACGCCGGGCAGCTGCATGACGGCCACGTTCATGGGCGCGATGCTGTACCACCAGGTCACGCGGTAGCGCTCCAGCGCCTGGGCCACGGCCAGCGGATCGAAGCGGTGCAGCAGCACGCAGACTGCGCCCGAGTGCACGGGCATGTTCACGCCCATGGACATGCCGGCGATGTGGTACAGCGGCGCCACGGCCAGCAGCACGTCGGCATCGGTCACGCAGGTGGAGGACGAGGCCGCCGCCGTCTTGCTGGCCGCATTGCCGTAGCTGAGCATGGCGCCCTTGGGCAGGCCCGTGGTGCCCGAGGTATAGGTCATGAGCGCCACGTCGTCCAGGCAGACATCCACGGGCGCGGGCCGGGCACCGCCGTGCATGATGTCCCAGACCGACTCCACGCCCTGCGGCAGCGGCTGCACGGGCGCCTGCAGCTCGGCCGGCAGCGGCAGCGTGGCCCGTGCGGGCAGCCAGTCGGCATAGCGCACGGCCAGCACATGCTGCAGCGCCGTGGTGGCGCGCACCTTGTCCACGATGGGCAGCAGCACGTCGGCCGCGATGATGACGCGCGCCTGCAGGTCGCCCAGCTGGTATTCGAGCTCGTGCTCCTTGTTCAGCGGCCCGCAGGGGCAGACGATGGCACCTATCTTCTGCACCGCGTAGTGGGCCACGATGTATTGCGGGCAGTTGTTCATGAACAGGGCCACGGGCTCGCCCTTCTTCACGCCCAGCGCCTGCAGGCGCGCGGCCACGGCGTCGCTGGCATCGTCCATCTGGCGCCAGCTGATGTGCTGTCCGTACCAGATGTAGGCATCGCGCCCGGGATGGTTGCGCGCATTGCGCCGCAAGGCCTCATGCAGGGGAATGAGAGACTCAGAATCAGCCATGGTTGTCTCCTGGGTGTCTGGTGGAACGCGAGGCGCGGCGTGCTTTGTAGCGCGCTCTCAGGGATTGCCATAGGCCTTGCCCCGCCTCCATGTCTTGCCAATATATACCCGTCGGTAGAACAATGCTACCTATCGGTATAACTCTAGCAACACACACCAGACGCATGCCCAGCGCCCCCAGAAAAGCTCCGGTCTCGCCGCGCGGCAGGCAGCGCCTGCCCACGGCGGGCTCCGACGAAAAACGCGAACGCATACTCAAGGCCGCCGAAGCCCTGTTCGACCGCAACGGCTATGCCAACACCACGATCGAGCAGATCGTGCAGGCGCTGGGCGTGACCAAGCCCTTCGTCTACTACTACTTCCGCAACAAGCAGGAAATCTTCGAGACCCTGTGCTGGGCTCCCACAGAGGCCTGCTTCACGGTGCTGGACTTCGCGGCCGACGATCCACGCCCCGCGCACGAAAAGGCCATCGACGGGCTGCAGCGCCTGATCGCGGCCACCATCGCCCACTATCCGGCGGGCTTCTTCCCTTACCGGGAGCCCCAGGCCTTCAGCCCGGCCTACCAGAAGGCCTCGCGCACGCTGGCCCGGCAGTTCTACAGGCAGTTCTGCGAACTGCTGGAGCAAGGGCGCGCCAGCGGCCACTTCCATTTCCGCGAGACCCGCATCACCGCCCAGGCCGCCTGCAGCCTGCCCGGCTTTCTCTACAACTGGTACCGCCCCGGCGGGCGCCTGGGCGCCGCGGAAATGGTGGCCGAGCTGACCGAGCTGGCCTCGCGCGTGCTGGGTCTGCAAGCCGTGCCCGCCTCTTCCGCCTCTCCCGCCCCCCCGCCGGCGACTTCCGCCAAGCCGGCCCGGGCCAGGAAGAAAGCCGCAGCCAAGCCGCCGGGCAGCCCCGCATAGCCGACCCAGGCGCCATCAACATCCACAGGAGACAAGCCCATGCCCATCCGCCTTTCCGCTCTCGCCGCCGCCGCGGCCTGCACCGCCGCGCTGTCGGCGCAGGCTGCCGAGCCGTTCAAGATCGCCTTCATCGATCCGCTGTCCGGCCCCTTCGTCAGCACCGGCGAGCTGATGCGCGACCATGTGCAGTACGCGGTGGACGACGTGAATGCCAAAGGCGGGCTGTACAACGGCGACAAGCTGCAGCTGCTGCAGTTCGACAGCAAGCTGTCGGCCCAGGAAAGCCAGAGCGCGCTGCAGGCTGCCATAGACCAGGGTGCGCGCGTGGTGGTCACGGGCGGCTCGGGCTCCTCGGTCGTCGCGGCGCTGGTGCAGGCCGCGTCGCGCTACAACCAGCGCAACCCGGGCAAGGAGGTGCTGGTGCTCAACCACTCCTCCATCGATCCCGACCTCACGGGCAAGTCCTGCAGCTTCTGGCATTTCATGTTCGACGCCAACACGGCCATGCGCATGCAGGCCATTGCCAACTACATCAAGACCCAGCCCGCGATCCAGAAGATCTACCTGCTCAACCAGGACTATGCCCACGGCAAGCAATGGGCCCACTACGGCCGGGACCTGGTGGGCAAGGCGCGGCCCGACATCCAGTTCGTCGGCGAGACCCTGCATCCCATAGGCCGGGTCAAGGATTTCGCGCCCTATGTGGCCAAGATCAAGGAAGCCGGAGCGGATTCGGTCATCACCGGCAACTGGGGCCAGGATCTGGCGCTGCTGCTCAAGTCCGCTGCCGACTCGGGCTACAACCTGCGCTATTTCAACCACAGCGCCGGCGGCTTTCCGGGCACGGTGACCTCCATTTCGCAGACCAGGATAGGCCAGCTGACCTGGGTGGCCGAATGGCATCCGGGCCAGGCCGACCGTCCCCAGGCCGACGCCCGCGCCAGGGACTACAAGGCCCGGACGGGCAAGGACTTTCTCGCCCCCCGCATGGACCTGGTGCCGCGCATGCTGGCCGCAGCCGTCGCACAGGCCCGGTCCACGGAGCCCGTGAAGATCGCCAAGGCCCTGGAAGACCTGCAGATGGACACCATCGTCGGCCCCGTGAAAATGCGCGGCAAGGACCACCAGCTGCTGCTGCCCCAGGTGGTCAACACCATCGCGCCCGTGGACGGCAAGCTGGTCAAGACCGGCTGGGAAGGCACAAACTACGGCTTTCGCACCGACGCCGTCTACACGCCGCAGCAGGTGGAGCTGCCGACCGAGTGCCAGATGAAGCGGCCATAAAAATAGAAATAGGCTTTAGTCTCTGCCACTGAAGCTTGCACCGGGCGCGGCCTCACGCCAGAGACAGCAAGCAAGGGCCGCCCCGCAGCGAGGCTGTCGTCCCCCTCC
Organism: Comamonas sp. w2-DMI; assembly: GCF_040187735.1. Classification (NCBI taxonomy): domain Bacteria; kingdom Pseudomonadati; phylum Pseudomonadota; class Betaproteobacteria; order Burkholderiales; family Comamonadaceae; genus Comamonas; species Comamonas sp. w2-DMI. Next base: position 19,211 of record NZ_JBANEL010000035.1, read on the forward strand.
CGCGAAGCGAGAGAGGGGGAAGGCGCGCAGCGCCTCAGGGGGTGGGCGTACCATAGGTACGCCTTCCAAACACTCCGCTGCCCACCCGCACCATGGTGCTGCCCGCGGCCACGGCGGCCTCCAGGTCGCCCGTCATGCCCATGGACAGGGTGTCGAACTGCGCCAGCCCCGGCAGGCCGCTGGCCTTGATGGCATCGAAAACGGCTGCAGCCTTTTTGTGAACTGCGCATTGCGCTTCGAAACCGGGAGCATCGTCGGGAATGCTCATGATGCCGCGCAGCACCAGGCGCGGCAGCGCCACGACGGCGCGGGCCAGCTCCAGCGCCTGGTCCGGCGCCACGCCGGACTTGGTCTCGCCGCCATCGACATTGACCTGGATGCAGACATTGAGCGGCGCCATGCCCTCGGGGCGCTGGGCCGACAGGCGCTCGGCGATCTTCAGCCGGTCCACGGTCTGCGCCCAGTCGAAGTTCTCGGCCACCAGCCGCGTCTTGTTGCTCTGGATCGGCCCTATGCAATGCCACTGCAGCGCCTCGCCGCCGGGCAGGCCCATGGCACGCACGGCGGCCCTCTTGTCCACGCCTTCCTGGATGTAGTTCTCGCCGAAGCTGCGCTGCCCGGCCAGCACGGCATCGCGCACGGCATCGGCTCCGAAGGTCTTGGAAACCGCCAGCAGTTGCACCGAAGTCACAGCCCGGTTTGCCGTCCCGCAAGCCGCGGCGATGCGGGCGTGAATCTGTCCTAGATTGTTTTCAATCGTCGTCATAATTGCCGCCAGAGTACCAAACAAAAAGGGGGGAGTTCCGTGGACATCACGCAATTGCTGGCTTTCAGCGTCAAGAACAAGGCATCGGACCTGCATCTGTCGGCAGGCCTTCCGCCCATGATCCGCGTGCATGGCGATGTGCGCCGCATCAACGTCGATCCGCTCGACCACAAGACCGTGCATGCCATGGTCTACGACATCATGAGCGATGCCCAGCGCAAGGCCTATGAAGAGTTCCTCGAGGTGGACTTTTCGTTCGAGATCGAAGGTCTGGCGCGCTTCCGTGTCAACGCCTTCAACCAGAACCGCGGCGCGGCCGCCGTGTTCCGTACGATTCCGAGCAAGATCCTGACGCTGGAGCAGCTCAACGCGCCCAAGATCTTCGGCGACCTGGCCCTGAAGCCGCGCGGCCTGGTGCTGGTGACCGGCCCCACGGGCTCGGGCAAGTCCACCACGCTGGCGGCCATGATCAACCACCTCAACGAGACCGAGTACGGCCATATCCTGACGGTCGAGGACCCGATCGAATTCGTGCACGAATCCAAGAAGTGCCTGATCAACCAGCGCGAGGTCGGCCCCATGACGCTGTCGTTCTCGGCAGCGCTCAAGTCCGCGCTGCGCGAGGACCCGGATGCCATCCTGGTGGGTGAAATGCGCGACCTGGAGACCATCCGCCTGGCCATGACGGCGGCCGAGACCGGCCACCTGGTGTTCGGCACGCTGCACACCAGCAGCGCGGCCAAGACCATCGACCGTATCATCGACGTGTTCCCGGCCGAGGAAAAGGAGATGGTGCGCGCCATGCTGTCCGAATCGCTGCAGGCCGTGATCTCGCAGACGCTGTGCAAGACCAAGGACGGCCAGGGCCGCGTGGCAGCCCACGAGATCATGCTGGGCACCAGCGCCATCCGCAACCTGATCCGCGAGGCCAAGGTGGCGCAGATGTACTCCACCATCCAGACCAGCCAGAACGTGGGCATGCAGACGCTGGACCAGAACCTCACCGATCTGGTCCGCCGCAATCTGATCAGCCCGGCCGAGGCCCGCAGCAAGGCCAAGATTCCCGAAAATTTTCCTGGGTAACCCATTACCCCCTGAGCGGCTTTGCCGCTTCCCCCAAGGGGGACGACGCCCTCGCCGCGAGGCGGCTCTTGCTCGGCGTCTCTCACTTGGCTCATGCCAATTTTGACGCCGCGTCAAGGAGTGATCATGGAAAGAGATCAGGCCAGCAAATTCATCAACGATCTGCTCAAGCTCATGGTCAGCCGCAACGGCAGCGACCTGTTCATCACCGCGGATTTCCCTCCGGCCATCAAGATCGACGGCAAGGTGACCAAGGTCTCGCCGCAGCCGCTGACGCCGGTGCACACGCTGACGCTGGCGCGCTCCATCATGAGCGACAAGCAGATCGCGGACTTCGAGCAGACCAAGGAGTGCAACTTCGCCATCTCGCCGGCCGGCGTGGGGCGCTTCCGCGTCAATGCCTTCATGCAGCAGGGCCGCGTGGGCATGGTGCTGCGGACCATTCCGATGACGCTGCCTACCATCGACGGCCTGGGCGTGCCCCAGGTGCTCAAGGAAGTGGCCATGACCAAGCGCGGACTGTGCATTCTGGTCGGCGCCACGGGCTCGGGCAAGTCGACCACGCTGGCCGCCATGGTGGACTGGCGCAACGAGAACTCCTTCGGCCATATCGTGACCGTGGAGGACCCCATCGAATTCGTGCATCCGCACAAGAACTGCGTGGTCACGCAGCGCGAGGTGGGGCTGGACACCGACAGCTGGGAGGCCGCGCTCAAGAATTCGCTGCGCCAGGCGCCCGATGTCATCCTCATGGGCGAAATCCGCGACCGCGAGACCATGGAGCATGCGATCGCCTTCTCGGAAACCGGCCACCTGTGCCTGGCCACGCTGCACGCCAACAGCGCCAACCAGGCGCTGGACCGCATCGTGAACTTCTTCCCCGAGGAGCGCCGTCCCCAGCTGCTGATGGACATCTCGCTGAACCTGCGCGCCCTGGTCTCGCAGCGCCTGGTGCCCAAGCAAAACAGCAAGGGGCGCGTGGCGGCCATCGAGGTCATGCTCAACTCGCCCCTGATCGCGGACCTGATCTTCAAGGGCGAGGTGGCGGAGATCAAGGAGATCATGAAAAAGAGCCGCAACATCGGCATGCAGACCTTCGACCAGGCCTTGTTCGACCTGTTCGAGTCCAACCTCATCACCTATGAGGACGCGCTGCGCAATGCGGACTCTGTCAACGACCTGCGCCTGCAGATCAAGCTCAACAGCCAGCGCGCCAAGTCCCAGGATCTGGCCGCAGGCACCGAGCATCTGACGATTGTTTGATCCTCCGGAGGCGCGGGCGCGCCTTCCCCGGATCAGCCATTGCGGGCAGCCACCGGCATGTGCCGCCCCGGTCTCCATGCACGCGGGCGGTAACATGGCCCGCCTTTTTCGCAACAAGACTTCGAGGATTCCATGAGCACAGCCAGCATCGCCGCCCGCAGCTACGCCGCCACACCCGCGCAAGCCGTGGCCTTTCTGGGCCTGGGCGTGATGGGTTATCCCATGGCAGGCCATCTGTCGCGCGCCGGCCACCAGGTCACGGTCTACAACCGAACGCCGGCCCGGGCCCGGGCCTGGACGGCCGAATTTGCGGGGGGCCGCCATGCGCCGACGCCGCGCGAGGCGGCCGCGGGCGCGCATATCGTGTTCTGCTGCGTGGGCAACGATGCGGACCTGCGCTCGGTGGTCCTGGGGCCCGATGGAGCGTTTGCCGGCATGAAGCCCGGCAGCATCTTCGCGGACCACACCACGGCCTCGGCCGAGGTGGCGCGCGAGCTGTATGCCGAGGCGCAAAGACGCGGCCTGCACTTCATCGATGCGCCGGTCTCCGGCGGCCAGGCCGGTGCCGCCAACGGTCAGCTGACCGTGATGTGCGGCGGCGACGAAGCGGTGTTTGCACAGGTGGCCCCGGTGGCGCAGGCCTTCTCGCGCGCCTTCACCTATATGGGCGAAAGCGGCTCGGGACAGCTGACCAAGATGGTCAACCAGATCTGCGTGGCCGGCTTGGTGCAGGGCCTGGCCGAGGCCATTGCCTTCGGCCTGCGCGCAGGCCTGGACATGCCCAGGGTGCTGGACGTGATCGGCAAGGGCGCCGCCCAGAGCTGGCAGATGGACAACCGCGGCAAGACCATGGCCGCAGGCCAGTTCGACTTCGGCTTTGCCGTGGACTGGATGCGCAAGGACCTGGGCCTGGTGCTGGCCGAGGCCCGGCGCAACGGCACACGCCTGCCGGTGACGGCCCTGGTCGACCAGTTCTATGGAGACATCCAGGACATGGGCGGCCAGCGCTGGGATATCTCGAGCCTGATCCAGCGACTGCGCTGAAGCGGCACGCCCATGAAAAAAAGCCGGACTGCTCCGGCTTTTTTTCATGCATGCGGCAAGCGCCGTGGCCGGGCGCTCAGTTCGCGTCGCTGCCGTCCTGCGTGACGGGCGCCGACTTGGGCTGCATGGCCGCCAGCTCCTCTTCGCTGACCACCTCGAACAGGCGCACCACCTTGCTCACGTCGTTGACGCCGCGCGCGATCTCGGCCGCGCGCTTGGCCTCGCGCGGCGTGACGATGCCCATGAGGTAGACCACGTTGTTCTCGGTCACCACCTTGATGGCCGAAGCCGATATGTCCTTGGCATTCACCAGGCTGGCCTTGACCTGGCCGGTGATCATGGTGTCCTTGGAGCGCTGGCCCAGCGTGGCCGTGAACGGCGCCACCTCGATTTCGTTGTAGACATTGCGCACCGTGGGCTGCTCGCGCACCAGCCGCTCGATGGTCTGCTTGTCCGTGGCGTTGCCGGCCTGGCCGGTCAGCAGCACCTGGCGGTTGTAGCTGGTCACTTCCACGCGCGCCTTGTCGCCCATGGTCTCGGCGATGCGGTTGCCCGAACGCAGCTCGATGCCCTGGTCCTCCACCTGGGTCCCCGTGGTGCGCCGGTCTATGGCCGACATGCCGGCCATGGCGGCGCCGCCGCCGACCAGGGCCACGCAGCCGCTGAGCGCTCCGCCCAGCACTGCAGCCAGCAAGGCTGCACAGGCCACACGCTTTTGCAATTTCATAAAGGCATCTCCTGATCACCAAGTAACTGTGCATCCACACCGTCGGCCAGACAGTGCAGTATCAATGTATGGGTCTCGCGCACGCGTGCGGCGCGCTCATGCGGCACGCAGATCAGCACATCGGTCTCGCGCACCATGGCCGCCAGATTGCCGCCCGTATGGCCGCTCAGCACCACCACCATCATGTCGCGCTCGTGGGCGGCATCCACGGCCTCCTGCACGGCAGCATCGTTGCCGCTGACCGACATGACCAGCAGCAGGTCGCCGGGCTGGCCCAGGGCGCGCACCTGGCGCGCCAGGTACTGGGTGGCGTTGCCGCCGGAGCCGGTGGCGCCCACCGTGCCCAGCAGGCCGCCGTCCGACACCAGGGCGATGGCCGCCAGCTCGGGCCGGTCGCGCTCGAAGCCGGTCACGCACAGGGAGGCGAACAGTTGCGCATCGCTGGCCGATACCCCGGCCCCGCAGGCCAGCACCTTGCCGCCGCCCGTCACGCAGGCCAGCATGGCCTGCACCGCCGCCGCGATGGGCTGGCTCAGCGCCTGGGCCGCCTGGTATTTGAGGTCGGCGCTGTCGATGAAATGCTGTTGGATTCGTTGCTCTAGCATGGAGGCCCGATGATAACTGCCGGCCGCTATTCCCCTTGTGATCTCTTTGGTAGCCAACCGTTATTTGCGCATCTGTGATTTGCGCGTTGCCGGCCCCGCGGCCGGACGGAACGCCGTGGCTACATGGCGTCGAAGGCCGCCCTGAGCCACTCCATGCCGGCACCGCCGCCGCAAGTGTCCACCAGCACCACGTCGAAGCGGCACGGCGGCGGCGCGCCCAGCTTCATCAGATAGTGCCTGGCGGCCAGCACGATGCGCTGCCGCTTGGCGCCGACTATGCTCGCCGCCGCGCCGCCAAAGCGGTCGGTGTTGCGGCTGCGCACCTCGACGAAGACCAGAGACCCGTCGCGGTCGCGCAGGATCAGGTCGATTTCGCCGCCGCCGCGGCCCGGCGTCCGATAATTGCGCTCGACCAGCTTCAGGCCGCGCGCCTGCAGATAGGCCAGCGCCTGCGTCTCCGCAAGCTGCCCGCGCTGCGTTGTGGTTGCCGTAGAAGCTCCAGCCCCGGCAGGCTTTTTTCCAAGGAAATCCATTGACTACCTCTTTCGCCTCCGCACTGACAGCCGCGCGCGATGCGGCCGCGTCCCAGCATTATCCGCAGGGAGCCCTGTATGTGGTGGCGACGCCCATCGGCAATCTGGCCGACATCAGCCTGCGCGCCCTGCATGTGCTGCAGATCGCGGACTGCGTGGCCTGCGAGGATACCCGCCACACCCAGGGCATGCTGCGCAGCTACGGCCTGGGCCGCCCGGGCGGCCAGTTGCTGGCCGTGCACCAGCACAACGAGGCCGAAGCCGCCCAGCAGGTGATTGCGCGCCTGCAGCAGGGCGAGCGCATCGCCTATGTCAGCGATGCAGGCACACCGGGCGTGAGCGATCCCGGCGCGCGCCTGTGCGCGGCCGTTCAGGCCGCGGGGCTGCGCGCCATCCCGCTGCCGGGCGCCAGCAGCGTGACATCGGCCATCAGCGTGGCCGGCGCCGTCACGCCGGCCCAGGGGGAAAGCGGCTTCGTGTTCGCTGGCTTTCTGCCCACCAAGAATGCCGAGCGCCTGGCCGCCGTGCAGCAACTGGCCGGCGAGGCGCGCTGCACGGTGCTGCTGGAGGCACCGCACCGCATCGTCGATCTGGCGCAGGCCCTCGCACAGCTGGGCCAGCGCCCGGTGACGCTGGCGCGCGAGATCACCAAGCAGTTCGAGGACATTGCCACCATGCCGGCCTCCGAGCTGGCGGCCTGGCTGCAGGCCTCGCCCCAGCGCGTGAAAGGCGAGTTCGCCGTCGTGCTGCACCCCGTGGCCCGGCAGCAGGAATCGGGCGAGGCCGAACGCGTGCTGCAGCTGCTGCTGGCCGAGCTGCCGACCAAGAGCGCGGTCAAGCTGGCCGCCGAAATCACCGGCGCCGGCCGCAACACGCTGTACGAGCGTGCGCTGGAACTCAAGCGTGCTGCCGAAAGCGAATAAAGGTCAAATTCGCATGAAACGCTTGTCCATCAAGCGATTGCAGCTCTTATTTTAGATAAGCATCAGGCGTAGGCCAGCCCCGTGGCCACGCCGCCAAACAGATCGCCCTCGACCTGCGGCACACCTGGAAACTGCTGCCGCAGGGCATCGCGCAAGGTGCGCAGCGCCGACGAGCCGCCGGTCAGGTAGATGGCATCGGGCGCCGCGACCCCGGCTTGCTGCATGCATTCCGCCGCGCAGGCCACGACCTGCTGCAGCAGTCCCTGCAGCTGGCGGCCCAGCACTTCGGGCGTGATCTCGGCGGCCAGATCCGGCTCCAGCCAGCCCAGCTCCACGGCAGCAGCCGCATGGCGGCTCGACGCTGCGATCTTGGCCTGCTCCACGGCATTGGCCAGCCGGTGGCCTTCGCGCGCCTCCAGGACCCGCATCAGCCGCTGGTGCAGATGCAGGTCCCGGTAGTCGCTGCGCAGCGCGCGGGCCGAGGCCGGCGCCTTGGGCGAATACAGCCACTGGATCAGATGCCAGGTGGACAGGTCGAAGAACACGCGGCTGGGCACTTCGCGGCCGCTGGGCCCCAGGTGCCGGTAGCCCAGCAGCGGCATGAGCTGCTCCACATTGAGCCGGTGGTCGAAGTCCGTACCGCCGATGTGTACCCCCGTGGTGGCCAGGATATCCTGCGTACGGTCGGCATGGCGGGCCTGCTCGGGCCCCAGGCGCACCACGGTGAAGTCCGAGGTGCCGCCGCCGATGTCGACCACCAGCACCACGGACTCGCGCTCCAGGCGCTGCTCGTAGTCCAGCGCGGCCGCGATCGGCTCGAGCTGGAAGCTCACTTCGCCCAGCCCGGCCGTGCGCGCCGCGGCGGCCAGCGACTCCTGCGCCAGGCGATCCCGCTCGGGATGGGCGTCGACGAAGTGCACGGGCCTGCCCAGCACCACGCGCTCGGGCAGACGGCCGCCCAGCGCGTGCCGGGCCTGGTCGGCCACATGCCTGAGGAAGATGCCGATGATGTCCTGGTAGCTCACCAGCCTGCCATGCACCGCGGTCTTTTCCTGCAGCAGGCTGCTGCCCAGCAGGCTCTTGAGCGAACGCATCAGCCGCCCCTCCTCGCCTTCCAGGTACTGGGCCATGGCATCGCGGCCGAAATGCGTGCGCTGCTCCTCGGTATTGAAGAACAGCGCCGTGGGCATGCCAGTGGCGCCGCCTTCCAGCGGCAGCAGGCGCGCAGCCTGGCCCGGCACCCGGCAGGCTGCGGCCGAGTTGGAAGTTCCGAAATCGATGCCCAGTGTGGCGGCGGAAAAAGCAAACGTCATGGAAGGTGGCGCAGCCCGGGCGGCCGCCATAAAAAATGCCCACCTGCTGTGGGCTGCGCATCGGCAAAGGGACGCTATTCTAGCGTTGCCCCGCTCAGCCCATGCCCGCGCGCTGCATCGGCCCGCCTGCACAGGCCCCGGCCCAGGCCTGCGGTGAGGTGCCGGCAGCCCGGCTCAGTTGCCGGGGATGCGGTGGAGCAGCGGCTCGCCGCGCTCGAAGGCGGTGATGCTGCCCAGGGTGGTCGCCATGATCTGGCCTATGGCCTCCACGGTGAAGAAAGCCTGGTGGCCGGTGACGATGACATTGGGGAAGGACACCAGGCGCTGGATCACGTCGTCCGTGATGATGGTGGACGACAGGTCCTGGAAGAACAGGCTGGCCTCCTGCTCGTAGACGTCGATGGCCAGGCCGCCGAGCTGGCCGCTCTTGAGCGCCTGCACCGCAGCCTCGGTGTCCACGAGACCGCCGCGGCTGGTGTTGACGAGGATGGCGCCGCGCTTCACCTGCGCCAGCGACGCTGCATCGACGATGTGATGCGTCTCCTCGGTCAAGGGGCAGTGCAGCGAGATCACGTCCGAGCCGGCCAGCAGCTCGCGCACGGGAACATAGCGTCCGCCCGACTGCTCGAAGGCCGGATCGGTGTGTGTGTCATGGCCCAGCACCGTGCAGCCGAAGCCAAGCATGATGCGCGCGAAGATGCTGCCGATCTTGCCCGTACCGATCACGCCCACGGTCTTGCCGTGCAGATCGAAGCCCATCAGGCCGTCGAGCTCGAAATTTCCCTCGCGCGTGCGCATGCTGGCACGCGCGATCTTGCGGTTGACGGCCAGCAGCAGGCCCACGGCAAACTCGGCCACCGAGTGCGGCGAATAGTCGGTCACGCGCACCACGGCCACGCCCAGCCGTCCGGCCGCAGCTGCATCGATATGGTTGTAGCCCGTGGAGCGCGTGGCCACCAGGCGCGTCCCCTGGTCCGCCAGCCGCTGCAGCACCTCGGCATCCACGCAGTCGTTGACGAAGACACAGACGGCCGCACAACCGCGCGCCAGCGCCGCGGTCTCCGCCGTCAGCCTATCCTGGATGAAGAGCAGCTCATGGCCGGCCGCCCGATTGGCTTCGGCCAGCAGGGCCTGGTCGTAGCGGCGTGCGCTGAATACGGCAGTTTTCATACAACGTTCCTCACCACAGGCCCAGCAGCTTCCACCAGCCGCAGCCGACCACGGCAAACACCAGCAGTTCGAGCATGCACATGGCCGCGCCCACGCGCCACCAGGTGCCCAGCGAGACATAGCCGCTGCCGAAGATGATGGGCGAAGTGCCGGTCGCATAGTGCGTCAGCGTCATCATGATGGCCGAGCCCGCCGCCATCATGAGCATGAACGGGACCACATAGTCCGGCGGTATCAGCTGCGCGCCCACGGTCAGAAAGGCCAGCATCATGGCGCTGATATGGGCCGTGGTGCTGGCAAACAGATAGTGCGAGAACACAAAGACGCCCACCAGGATGGCCGCCACGGACAGCCAGCCAAGGCCGCTGGCGACGATGGCGTTCTTCATGCCCTCGGCGAACCAGGCGACCACTCCCAGCCTGTTGAGCTGCTCGGCCAGCATGACTAGGGCGCCGAACCAGATCAACGTGTCCCAGGCGCTTTTCTCGGACAGCACATCGTCCCAGTCGATGGTACCCGTGATGATCAGGGTGAACAGGCCCAGGAAGGCCACCACGGTCGGATCCAGCGTGAATGCCGGGCCGAACAGCATCTGCGGCACGTTGGCCCAGAGCAGCAGCATCATGCCGAAGGTGCCCAGCATCACGCGCTCCCTGCCCGACAGCGGCCCCATGCGGGCCATCTCGGCACGCGCATATTCCACGGCATTGGGCGTGGCCCTGAGTTCGGGTGGCGACAGCAGATAGATGGCCAGCGGCATCAGCAGCAGGCACAGCAAGCCTGGCAGCAGCATGTACAGGGCCCAGGTGGTCCAGCTCAGGTGCAGGGACTGGCCTGTGGCCTTGGCCACCAGATCCACGACCAGCGGGTTGGGAGCGGTCGCGGTCAGGAACATGGCCGAGGTGATCGGGTTGGCATGGTAGTTGACCAGCGCCAGGTAGGTGCCGACCTTGCCTTGCGTGCCCTTGGCCGGATCCGACTCGAAGGCATTGGCGATGGATTTCATGATCGGATGCACGATGCCGCCGCCGCGCGCCGTATTGCTGGGCGTGAACGGCGCGAGCACCAGCTCGCAGATCGCCAGGCCGTAGCCTATGCCCAGGGTGCGCCGGCCCAGCAGTGCGATGAACATCAGGCCGATGCGATTGCCCAGACCTGTCTTTTTGAGACCGCGCGAGATGAGGACGGCCACCACGATCAGCCAGATCAGCGGATTTGAGAAGCTGCTCAGTGCATCGGCGATCGCGCCCCTGGACGAGCCGGAGGTCACCTGGGACAGCGAAACGATGACGATGGCCATCAAGGCCATCACGCCGATGGGCATGACCTTGAGGATGATGGCCACGATAGTCGTCAGAAAGATGGCGACCAGTTGCCAGGCCTTGGGACTCAGGCCCTCGGGCACGGGCAGCAACAGCAGTCCGACCAGCACCAGGGTTGCCGTCAGGGCGGGCAGCAGGCGAAACGGTACGGCCGACTTGAAGTAGCGGAACAGCGACGCGATATTCCCGATCATGTAAGTCCTTTCTTTGCCGCTGCGGCGCTGGAACCGGCAACTGCCCGAAGCAGAACCCCAAGAGCCTGCACGGGCATTGCGGGCTGCGCCGCATGGCTGACATCATGAGGCAGGCAGCAGGGTCCATGCCCGCCCGCCGGCTTGTGCGCCGCCGAAGGTTGACCCGCATCAAGAGCGCCTCCCAAAAACCGCTATCGGGTCCTCACGCATGCCAATATCCCGGCACAGGACATGCTGTATCGCATGCCCACGGAGTGAACAGGAGAACCGCCTACATGCCAGCCAACCGCTTCTTGCCCCATGAGTGGGAGAGCCGCCTCGAGGAAATCGACCTGGAGATCGTGCGCCAGGCCGCCATCTGCAAGATTGCACTGCTTGAGCCGGGTGCGATCGAGCGCGTGCTGGCCAACGATGCCGGTGTCTGCGGCGCAGAGCACGAGGCATCGTTCCGGACGCTGCGCGGCCTGCTGTATCTGCACTACACCGAAGTGCTGCATATCAGCGAGGGGCTGAGCCCGGAAATCGCCCATGTGATCGCCCAGCGTGTGCGCGAGCACCTGCGGCACCGTGTCGGCACGCAGTTTGAATCGACCAGGGTTTTGTAGATAGTTCAAAGCCTCCTATTTCCGTTCCAATAGGAGTCCTTATGAGCAGTCAACGTTACCCCGAAGAGTTCAGGGTT